>JADLBL010000007.1 GCA_020847735.1 Candidatus Eisenbacteria bacterium | reverse complement strand
GGCTCGCAGGCCTCGACGCTGGTCATTCGCGCCATGGCGCTGGGCGAGGTCCGGCTCGCCGACTGGTGGCGGGTCATCCGCCGCGAACTCATGACCGGCCTGCTGATGGGCGCCATTCTCGGCGCCATCGGCTTCACCCGCGTCTTCACGTGGGAGCACCTGTTCCACAGCTACGGCCCGCACTACCTGGTGATCGGTTTCACCATCGGACTGAGCGTGATCGGGGTGGTGACCTGGGGCACGCTCTCGGGGTCCATGCTGCCGTTCCTGCTCCGCCGGGTCGGGCTGGATCCCGCGAGCGCCTCGGCGCCGTTCGTCGCGACGCTCGTGGACGTGACCGGCATCGTCATCTACTTCACGATCGCGAGCATCGTCCTGCGCGGCACGCTGCTGTGAGCGACCCGCGGCCCGCGCGACACCCGCGCGGGCCGGCTCAGCCGGCGGCCCCGTCGGACTCGCCGACCGGCAGGCCGGGGCCGGCGTGCATCTCGTCGGCGAGCGTCCGGGCGCGCCGAAGGTCGAGGCGCAGCCAGCCGGCGGCCTCCTCCCAGGTGCGAAAGACGCGGACCTGCCCGCCGTCCCGCAGCACGTCCACGCGCATGCCGAACATGCGGGACATGCCGAAGACGATGTCGCTGCGCGCGACGATCGCGGTGCGCACCCGGCTCGTTTCGTCCGTGCCGGTCGCGACATAGCCCGCGGCCTCCCGGGTCTCGGGCGCCGACAGGTCGAGATGCTCGATCCCGGTCGCGACCACGAGGTGGGCCCCGACCCCGGCCAGGCCGTCGTCACGTTCGCGCGCGCGGCGCACCGTCGCGACGTCGGCGGCCTGAACGCGGCCCCAATAGCAGGTGACCACGAGTTTCTGGTCCGGATCGAAGCGGTAGTCCGTCGCCATCGCTCACCTCCGCGGGGGGCAGGCGAAACGGTGTTCGCGGGGAGCCGGACCAACCCGGGCGGCCCGGCATGGCGACCGCCGCGCGGAACACGCGCCCGCCGCCGTCGCGTGAACCCTACCCGAGGGTCGCCCGGCACGGGAACGGGAAACGGACGGCGGTTCAGCGCGTGCGCACGAGGCGGGCCGTCGAGACCCCGCCCGGCAGGATCAGCCGCGCGAGGTAGACGCCCGGCGGCAGGACGCGGCCCTCGTCATCACGACCGCTCCATGCGCGCGTGTGCGCTCCGGCCCCGATCCTCCCGTCCAGCAGCGTCGCGACACGCCGGCCGCCGACGTCGAGCACCTCGAGCCGCGCGCGGCCCGCCACGGGCATCGTCCAGGCGAGGCGAGTGCCCGCGGAGGCGGGATTCGGCCACGCCGCGAGCCGCACCCGCGCCTGCGGCGCGGCGGCCGGCACGTCGAGCACGTAGACGCCGTCGTTGAACATCCGCCACAGCCGGTCGAGGGCGGCGGTGTCGCCGGCGCTGGTCGAGAAGGCGACCATCAGCCTGGTCGTGAGGTCGCGGTCGTGCCGACCGGCGGGCAGCAGCGGCGACACCCAGCCCGAGAGCGACTCGGGCCCGACGCCGCGCACGATCGGGGTTCCGGGCGGCATCGTGTCGGGGTAGATCTGCGCGACCGACAGCGAGTCCGTGTTCGAGAGCTCCACGTGCTCGAGCCAGCGGCCGTCCCAGCTCGGGGTCTCGCACCCCGACCAGCAGTAGCCGCGCTGCACGTAGAGGCCCGAGACGTCGCGCCAGCGCAGGGCCCGGTAGGAGGTGAGGAAGCTCACGCGCGCGGCGTAGAGCTGGCAGGCGGCACTGTCGGGCCGGTCGCCGAAGTGCACCGTTCGCTCGACCACGAACCACGGCTGGTCGGCGACGAACGTGTAGGTGGTGGTGACCGGCGGCTGGTCCTGGCTGCCGCTCTCGATGCGCACCCGCACGATCGTTCCGGCCGTGTCGAGCACCGTCCAGTCGTGCCATTCCAGCCGTTCGTTGCGAATGAACCCCGTCGAGTCCACGCCCCGCCGGGTCTGCCCCCAGAACTCGTTGACATGCGCGTCCTCGCCGGCGATGTCGCGCTGCGGGTTCCAGTCCTTGAAATAGACGCTGGCCAGGAAGTCCGGCCGGTCGAGGTCGAAGAGCAGCCGAAGCCGCGAAGTCTCGACCATCTGCAGGGATGGGTTGACCGTGACCACCCCGGCGAGGGCCGGGGGAGCCGAGAGCGCGGCGAGGAGCAGGTACGCGGGGTGCAGGCGCATGCAGTGGGGGCGAATTGTACGCGATGAACCGCCGCGGCCGCGAATGGCGGCGGGACCTCCGAGTGAGGCGATCCGGCGCGCTCCGCGTGCGTGCGCCGGAGGCTTGAAATCCCGCCCGCGCATCCACTAATGTCCCGCGCGGTTCGTGCCAGCACTCCACCACCTTTAAGGGGGCCCCGAGAGGTCCCGAAGGGAGAACCGGGTGAACATGTCCGCTCCATCCCTGCCCGCCCCGGCGCCCGCGAGCGCTGGGCTTTTTTCTACCCCGCCCGCCGCGGCCAGCGGCCGTCACCTGCTCGGCCTCGAGGGCATGTCGCGCGCGGCGCTCGAGGGCCTGCTCGAGGAGTCCGCCGCCGAGCGCGACTGGCTGCGCAAGGGCGCGCCCAACCGCGACGACCTGGCCGGCTGCTCGGTGATGCTCACGTTCATCGAGGATTCGACCCGCACCCGGACCTCGTTCGAGGTCGCGGCGCGGCGGCTCGGCGCCAACGTGTTCACGTTCAGCGCCTCGACCTCGTCGCTGAACAAGGGCGAGACGCTGCTCGACACGATGAAGGTGTTCGAGGCGATGGGCGCGCAACTCGTCGTCCTGCGCCACTCGCAGTCGGGCTCGCCCGCCTACCTCGCGCGGCACCTGCCGCGCACCGGGATCATCAACGCCGGCGACGGCATGCACGAGCACCCGACGCAGGGCCTGCTCGACCTGCTGACGCTGCGTGACGCCTGGGGCGGGCGCTTCGAAGGCCGGCGGCTGGCGATCGTGGGCGACATCGCGCACTCGCGCGTCGCCCGCTCGGCGATCGCCGGGCTGACGACGCTCGGCGCGCTCGTCACCGTCTGCGGGCCGGGCACGCTGATGCCGGCCGAGGTCGAATCGCTCGGCTGCGCGCGCGCGGAGACGATCGAGGAGGCGATGACGGACGCCGACGGCGTGATGGCACTGCGCATCCAGCAGGAGCGAATGGAAAAGGGCCTGCTGCCGTCGCTGGTCGAATACGCGCGGGTCTGGGGCGTGGACATGGCGCGCGTCGAACGCATGAAGGACGACGCGGTGGTCATGCACCCGGGGCCGGTGAACCACGGCGTCGAGGTGGACTCGACCATCGCCGAGTACGGGCGCAACGTGATCCTGCAGCAGGTCGCCAACGGCGTCGCCGCCCGCTGCGCGGTCCTCAGGCGTTGCTGGTCGGCGTGGAAGGCGGAGCTGTCGTGAGCACCCTGACGCTCTTCCAGAACGCGACCCACTGGCGGACGGGCGAACGCGTCACGATCGCGGTCGAGGACGGCGTGGTCGTGCCCATCCCGCGGCGCGGCCACGAGCACGCGCGCGTGCTCGACGCGCGAGGCGCGGTGCTCGCGCCCGGGCTGGTGGACCTGCACGTCCACCTGCGCGAGCCGGGCCAGTCGGCCAAGGAGACCATTGACAGCGGCACACGCGCCGCGGCGGCCGGCGGCTTCACCGCGGTCGCCTGCATGCCCAACACGGTGCCGGCGGTGGATTCGCCGGCGTGGGTCGAGTGGGTTCGGCACCGCACCGGCAACGCCGCGCACGCGCGCGTCTACCCGATCGCCGCGGTCACCGTGGGCCAGAAGGGCGGGCAGCTCGCGCCGCTCATGGCCATGGCTCGCGCCGGCGCGGTGGCGTTTTCCGACGACGGCCACCCGGTCGCGAGCGCGGCGATGATGCGCCGCGCGCTCGAATACGCGCGTCCGACCGGCCTGCCGATCGTCTGCCACGAGGAGGACCCGGAGCTGCGCGGCGAAGGCGTGATGAACGAGGGCTTCACCGCCACGCGTCTCGGTTTGCGCGGCATTCCCGGGGCGGCCGAGAGCGTCATGTGCCGGCGCGACGTGGACCTCGCCGAGCTGACCGGCGGGCGCGTGCACCTCGCGCACCTTTCGACCGCGCAGTCGTTCGAGACGCTGCGCGACGCCCGGCGCCGCGGCCTGCCGGTGACCGGCGAGACGTGCCCGCACTACTGGATCCTGACCGACGAGGCGGTCGGCGACTACGACACCAACGCCAAGATGAACCCGCCGCTGCGCACCGCCGAGGACGTGCGGGCCTGCATCGCCGCGATCGCCGACGGCACCGTGGACTGCCTGGTCACCGATCACGCCCCGCACACGCCCGACGAGAAGAACCGGCCGTTCTCCGAGGCGCCGTTCGGCGTCGTCGGGCTCGAGACCGCGCTGGCGCTGACGATCACGTTCCTGGTCGAGCCGGGCCACGTCTCGCTGGCGCGCGCCATCGAGCTGTGGACCGCCGCGCCGCGCCGCATCTTCGACCTGCCGGAGGTGGACCTCGAGCCGGGCTCGGTGGCCGACCTCGTGCTGTTCGACCCCCGATCGGAGTGGACGGTGAACCCGAAGCTGTTCTACTCGAAGGGCCGCGCCACGCCGTTCGCCGGCTGGACCGTGCGCGGGCGCGTGCTCGCGACCATGATGGGCGGGCGCTTCACGCACCTGGCTCCCGACGTCGAGTTCGAGCACCAGCTCGTGCTGCCCGCCGGGGCGGCGACATGACGCGCCGGCCGCCGGCGGTGCTGGCGCTCGAGGACGGGCGCGTGTTTCGCGGCGAGGGCTTCGGCGCCGTGGCCGAGACGACCGGTGAGGTGGTCTTCAATACGGCCATGACGGGCTACCAGGAAGTGATGTCGGACCCGTCCTACTGCGGGCAGATCCTGACGTTCACGTATCCGCTGATCGGCAACTACGGCGTGAACGAGGAGGACTGGGAGAGCGAGAAGCTGCGCGCGCAGGGCATGGTCGTGCGCGACCTGTGCGAGGTTCCCAGCAACTGGCGCTCGACGGGGACGCTCCACGAGCTGCTGGAGAAGCGCGGCGTGCCCGGAATCAGCGGCATTGATACGCGCGCGCTGACGCGCCACCTGCGCGACCGCGGCGCCATGCGCGGCTGCCTGTCGAGCGTCTCGACCCGCGCCGACGAGCTGGTGGACAAGGCGCGGCAGAGCCCGAAGATGCAGGGGCTGGCGCTCGCCGACGTGGTGACGTGCGTCGAGCCCTACTGGTGGGGCGAACACGGCGCCGGCGAACGCGAGCCCGCGCCCGACCGGGACAAGCCTCTGTGCGTGGTGTTCGACTTCGGCGTCAAGTGGAACATCCTGCGCCGGCTGCGCGCCGAGGGCTTCCGCGTGCGCGTCGTGCCGGGCCGCACCCCGGCCGCGGACGTTCTGGCGATGGACCCCGACGGCGTGCTGCTGTCGAACGGCCCCGGCGATCCCGAGCCGCTCGATTTCGCGATCGCGACCGCGCGCGAAGTGTGCCGGCGGGTGCCGACGCTCGGCATCTGTCTCGGGCATCAGCTGCTCGGGCTGGCGTTTGGTGCGACGACCAGCAAGCTCAAGTTCGGGCACCGCGGCGCGAATCACCCGGTGATCGACCGGCGCACGGGCGTGGTCGAGGTCACGAGCCAGAACCACGGCTTCATGGTGAACGCCGACACGCTGCCCGAAGGCGAGTTCGAGCTCACCCACTTCAGCGGCAACGACGGCACGCTCGAGGGCATGGTGCACCGCGGCCTGCCCGTCTTCAGCGTGCAGTACCACCCCGAGGCCGCGCCGGGCCCGCACGATTCGCGGCCGTGGTTCCGCGCCTTCGCGGCCGCCGTCGAGCGGCGCCGCGGCAGGAAGCTGGTGCCCGTTCCGACGGGAGGGAGCCGCTGATGCCGAAGCGCACCGACGTCCGCAAGGTGCTCGTGCTCGGCGCGGGCCCGATCGTGATCGGGCAGGCGTGCGAGTTCGACTACTCGGGCACGCAGGGCTGTCGCGCGCTCAAGTCGCTCGGCCTCGAGGTCGTGCTGCTCAACTCGAACCCGGCGACGATCATGACCGATCCGGAGTTCGCCGACCGCACCTACGTCGAGCCGCTGCTGCCCGAGATCGCCGAGCGCATCATCGCCCGCGAGCGGCCGGACTCGCTCCTGCCGACGCTCGGCGGCCAGACGGCGCTGAACCTCGCCGTCGCGCTGTCGCGCCCGCCCGCCGGCGGCGGGCCCGGCGTGCTCGAGAAGTACGGCGTGAAGCTCATCGGCGCCTCGCTCGACGCCATCGAGAAGGCCGAGGATCGCGAACTCTTCAAGCGCGCCATGCAGCGCGCGGGCATGCAGCTGCCGCGCAGCGGCTACGCGACGACGGTGGCCGACGCCGTCGCCCTCGGCGAGCAACTCGGCTACCCGCTCGTCATCCGCTCGTCGTTCACGCTCGGCGGCCAGGGCTCGGGGCTGGTCAAGGACCGGCGCACGCTGCGCGAGGCGGCGCGCATCGGCATCGCCGCGAGCCCCAACGGCAGCATCCTGATCGAGGAGTGCCTGCTCGGCTGGAAGGAGTTCGAGCTCGAGGTGATGCGCGACGGCGCGGACAACGTCGTCATCGTCTGCTCGATCGAGAACTTCGATCCGATGGGCGTGCACACGGGCGACTCGATCACGGTCGCGCCGGCGCAGACGCTCTCGGACCGCTGCTACCAGGCGATGCGCGACGCGGCGCTGCGCATCATCCGCGAGATCCGGATCGAGGCGGGCGGCTGCAACATCCAGTTCGCGGTTCACCCCGACACCGGCGACATGCGGGTGATCGAGATGAACCCGCGCGTCTCGCGCAGTTCGGCGCTCGCGAGCAAGGCGACCGGATTCCCGATCGCCAAGATCTCGGCGCTGCTCGCGGCCGGCCTGACGCTCGACGAGATCCCCAACGACATCACGAAGAAGACGCCCGCCTGCTTCGAGCCGTCGCTCGACTACTGCGTCGTCAAGATCCCGCGTTGGGCGTTCGAGAAGTTCCGCGCGACCGAGCGCCGCCTCGGCACGCGCATGAAGTCGGTGGGCGAGGTCATGGCCATCGGCCGCACGTTCCCGGAGGCGCTGCTCAAGGGCTGGCGAGCGCTCGAAGCGGGCGGCGACCTGCTGCCCGGAGCGGCCGCCCCGGACCAGATCGAGGAGCTGCAGCTCACGCTCCGCGAGCCTCACCCGGACCGGCTGCGCGACCTGTTCCGCGCGCTCGCCGCCGGCGAGTCGCCGGAATCGCTGTCGGTGCTGACCGGCATTGATCCGTGGTTCCTGAACCAGATGCGGCGCATCACCGATTTCGACCGCGTGCTCGCGGACACCGGCTGGGACGACGAGCGCGTGCGGCGCGCCAAGCGCCTCGGTTTCTCGGACCGCCAGCTCGCCTTCCACTTCGGGCTCGCCGAGCCGCAGGTGCGGTCCCGGCGCATCGAGGCCGGCATCGTTCCGGTCATGAAGGCGGTGGACACCTGCGGGGCGGAGTTCGAGGCCGAGACGCCCTACTTCTACTCGTCCTACGAGGACGAGTCCGAAGTTCCGCAGTCGAAGCGGCCGCGGGTGCTCATCCTGGGCTCCGGCCCGAACCGCATCGGGCAGGGTCTCGAGTTCGACTACTGCTGCGTGCAGGCGGCGCTCGAGCTCAAGACGCGCGGATTCGACGTGCTGATGGCGAACTCGAACCCGGAAACGGTCAGCACCGACTACGACGTCTCGAGCCGGCTCTACTTCGAGCCGCTGACCGCCGAGGACGTGCTCAACATCGTGGACGCCGAACAGCCGATCGGGGTGATCGTGCAGCTCGGGGGGCAGACACCGCTCAAGCTCGCGAAGGCGCTGCACCAGGCGGGCGTGCCGCTGCTCGGAACGCCGTTCGACGGCCTCGACCTGGCCGAGAACCGCTCGCGCTTCCGCGAGCTGATCGAGCAGCTCGGCCTGCGCCAGCCCGAAAGCCGCATCGCGCGCTCGCGCGAGGAGGCGCTGGAGTGCGCGGAGTCGCTCGGCTTTCCGGTGCTCGTGCGGCCGTCGTACGTGCTCGGCGGGCGCGGCATGCGGGTCGTGTACGACCGCGCGGACCTCGAGGACTGGCTGGTGCGCGAGGCGCTGATCTCCGACGAGGAGCCGGTGCTGCTCGACAAGTTCCTCGAGGGCGCGCTCGAGATCGACGTGGACGCGGTGGCCGACGGCGAGACCGTCCTGGTCGGCGCGGTGATGGAGCACATCGAGGAGGCGGGCGTTCACTCGGGTGACTCGACCTGCGTGATCCCGCCCTTCACGCTCGGCGACCACACGCTCCAAGAGGTCCGGCGCATGACCGCGGTGCTGGCACGCGCGCTGGGCGTGCGCGGACTGCTCAACGTGCAGTTCGCGGTGCGGCACGAGCAGGTCTACGTGCTGGAGGCGAACCCGCGCGCCTCGCGCACCGTGCCGTTCGTCTCCAAGGCGGTCGGCCTGCCGCTCGCGCGGCTGGCCGCCCGGGTCATGACCGGCGAGCGGCTGTCCGACATCCGCCCGCCGGAACCCGAAGTCACCATGGTCAGCGTCAAGAAGCCGGTGCTGCCGTTCAGCCGGTTCCCGGGCGAGGACGCGCTGCTCGGCCCCGAGATGAAGTCCACGGGCGAGGTCATGGGGCGCGACCTCGACTTCGGGCGGGCCCTCGCCAAGGCGCACCTCGGCTCCGGCGAACCGCTGCCCGCGAGCGGCACGGTGTTCCTGAGCGTCCGCGACGACGACAAGCGGGCGATCACGTTCATGGCGAAGAAACTGGTCGAGCTGGGGTATGAACTGGTGGCGACGCGCGGGACCGCGCGGTTCCTGGCCCGCAACGGCGTGCCGTGCCGCGAGGTGTTCAAGGTCCACGAGGGCCGGCCGCACGTCGTGGACCTGATGGAGAACGGAGGCGTCCAGCTGGTGCTCAACACGCCGCTCGGCCGGCAGACCGAGTTCGACGAAAAGGCCATCCGCGAGCGCGCGGTGGCGCTCGGAATCCCCGTCATCACGACGGTGGCGGGGGCCATCGCGGCCGTCTCGGGGATCGAGGCGCTGAACCGCGGGCCGCTCGACGTGACGAGCCTGCAGGAGGCGCTCTGACCCGGCGTCGCGCGGCTTCGCTGCTGGTGGTGCTGGTCACGCTCGCCGCGACGGCCGGCTCGTGCGCGTACTACAACACCTTCTACCTCGCGCGCCGTTACTACGACCGCGCGACCGACGGGCAGCCCTACGAGGTCGGGCGCACCGCCGCGGGCCAGGTGCAGAACTACACCAAGGCCATCGACTACTCGAAGAAGGTCCTCGCGAACTACCCGAAATCGAAGTGGGTGGACGACGCCTACCTGATGTGGGCCCGGGCGCTGATCGGCCGTGACGATCCGCTGCAGACCATCAACATGCTGCAGGACTTCCCGACCAACTTTCCGAAGAGCGACCTCAAACCGCAGGCCGAGTTCTACCTCGGGCTCGCGAGCCGCAACGCCCGGCGCTACGCGCAGGCCATTTCGGCTCTCGACGACTTCCTCGCGCAGGCCCCGAAGAGTCCGCTCGTGCCGTACGCGTACTACGAACGCTCGCTGGCGCTGTCGTCGCTCAAGCGCTACGGCGAAGCCGCCGCCGCCGCCGGGCAGATCCTCGAGAAATATCCGAAGCACGTGCTCTACGACCGCGCGCTGCGCCAGCGGGCCGAGGCGCGCTTCCAGCAGGGCGACTACGACGGCGCGCGCGCCGACTTCAGGGCCATCGGGGCGCGGGCAACGAACGACGAGGAGCGCTTCCAGTTCCTGATGCGCGAGGTGGACTGCCTCGAGGCGGCCCGGCGTTTCGACGACGAGCTGGCGCTGCTCCGAAACGAGCTGTCGCACACGCCGCCGCCACCCGAGCTGCAGCCGAACCAGCTGCCGCCCGCCGGCTCGGACCACTACGGCCGGCTCACGCTGCGCGTCGGCACCGCGCAGCTGCTCGCCGGCCGGACGAAGGAGGCGCTGGCCGAGTTCGAGGCGGTGCTCAAGGACTACCCGAAATCCGCGCTGTCGGCCGAGGCGCAGTACCGGATCGGATTCGCCTACGAGACCGGCGCCGACGACTTCCCGCGCGCGCTCGAGGAGTACGGCAAGGTGAAGGAGCAGTTCGGCACGTCGTCGTTCACGACGCTCGCGCAGCAGCGGACGGACGACCTGCAGCGCATCGAGCAGTTCCGCAAGGGCTCCGGCGCCGATTCGCTCCAGAAGAAGGCCGAGGCGGCGTTCCTGACCGCCGAGCTCTATCTGTTCCAGCTCTCGCGGCCCGAACGCGCGCTCGAGGAGTACGCGAAGGTGGCGCACGACTACGCGGGCACGGCCGTCGCGGGCCGCGCGCTCAACGCGCAGGCGTGGGTACTCTCGCGGCGGCTCGACCGCAAGGCGGAAGCGGATTCGCTCTTCTGGCTGGTCGTGCGGAAGTACCCGGCCACCGAGGCGCAGCTCGCCGCGCGCGACTATCTCGAGACGGCCGGCCAGACCGTTCCCGACAGCCTGATCGTCGCGCCGGAGCCGCCGGCGCCGGACACGACGAAGGCGGACACGCTGGCCTCGCCGGCGCTGCCCGCTCCGCCGGCGGGCGTTCCGCGCCTGGGCGAGCACGCGTTCGCGCCCGCGGACTCGCTGCGGCGCGGGATGCCGGGCGCGATGCCCATGCGGCCCGAGGACCGCCTCCCGCTGGGCCGTCCCGGACCGGGCGGCCCCGCGGGGCCCGGACTCTTTCCGCCGGGATCGCGGCCCGACTCGCTGGCGGGGCGCGACTCGCCGCGCCTTCCGTCGCCGATCGCGCCGGGCCCGGACAGCGCGCGCGCGCGACCCGACACTTCCCGCGCCGCCGCGGACAGTTCCGGCGCGCATGCCGACAGCACCCGCGCGGGCACCCGCAGATGAGCGCGCCGGCCGCGCGCACCTGGCGCCAGTGCGATGCGCGCGTGCGCGCGCAGCGCCACTTCGGCGGCGACTTTCACTGGCTCGACCTCGACGTGCCGCCCGATTTCGAGACGCCCGAGGCCGGCCAGTTCGTGCAGCTGCTTCTCGAGCCGCCCTCGCCGGTGCTGCTTCCCCGGCCGATGAGCATCGCCGGCGCCGTCCGTCGCGCGCGCTCGCTGACGCTCGGCTTTCTCTACGCGCCCGTCGGCACGGGGACGCGGGCGCTCGCCGCGCTCGAACCCGGCTCCCGCGTGCGCGTCACGGGCCCGCTCGGACGCGGCTACCCGCTCGGGCGGCCGGGCACGCCGGTGCTGGTCGCGGGCGGACGCGGCGTCGCCCCGCTGCTCATGGCGGCCGACGCGCTCGCCAGGCAGCGCCGCTCCGCCGAGTTCGTCTTCGGCGCGCGCACCCGCTCGCTGCTCGTCGGGCTCGACGAGGCGCGCACGCGGATCGTGAAGCGCGGCGGCCGGCTGCACCTGGCGACGGACGACGGCTCGCGCGGCCTGCGCGGCAACGTCGTGCAGGTGCTCGAACGCCTCGCTCCAAGGCTCGCGGCGCCGCTCGTGATCCACGCCTGCGGCCCGCACGCGATGCTCTCGGCGATCGCGCGCTGGGCGACCGCGCACGGCGCCGAAGCGTGGCTGGCGATGGAAAGCGTCATGGCCTGCGGCACCGGCGTCTGCCGCGGCTGCCCGCTGCCGTGCTCGGCGCAGGCGCGCGAACGGGTGCTCGCCGCGGGAGCGGCTTCGGGAGCCGCGGCCCTCAGGGGCAACCCCGAATGGGCCATGTGCTGCACCGACGGTCCGGTGTTCGAGGCCCGCGATCTCGACTGGGAGCGCGTCGAATGAGCCGCGCGCGCGAGTGGGGCCGGGCGATCCCGCCCCGGCGCGTGGATCTTTCCGTGCGCATCGGCTCGCTCGAGCTGCGCAATCCGGTGCTGACCGCCTCGGGCACGTTCGGCTACGGCGACGAGTACGCGCACGTCGTGGACCTCCGCCGGCTGGGAGGGATCGTCACCAAGACGGTCACGGTGCGGCCGCGCCCCGGCAACGCGCCGACGCGCATCGCCGAGACCGCGGGCGGCATGCTGAACAGCATCGGGCTCGAGAACGTCGGGCTGGCGCGCTTCCGGAGCGAGAAGCTCCCGCGGCTCGCGGAGCTGAAGGCGACGGTGATCGCCTCGGTCGGCGGCGAGACCGAGGACGAGCTGGCCGAGCTGCTCGAAGCCCTCGGCGCGGAGCCGGGCGTCGCGGCGTTCGAGATCAACTTCTCCTGCCCGAACGTCGCGGCCGGCGGCGCGCGCTACTGGGCGAGTCCGTCGCGGCTCGAGGCGACGATGCGGCGCCTGCGCCCGCTTTCCCCGCGGCCGCTGATCGCGAAGCTCTCGCCCGACGTGACCGACATCCGCGACACCGCGCGCGCCTGCGAAGCCGGCGGCGCCGACGCGCTCACCGCCGTCAACACGTTCGTCGGCATGTCCATTGATCTGGATCGCATGCGCAGCCGGCTCGGCCGCGCGACCGGCGGGCTCTCGGGCCCCGCGATCAAGCCGCTGGCGCTCGCGCGCTGCCACGAGGCCGCGCACGCCGTGGGCATTCCGGTCATCGGCTCGGGCGGCGTGGCGGGCGGCCGCGACGCGCTCGAGTTCATCGCCGCCGGCGCGGCGGCCGTGCAGATCGGCACGGCGACGTTCGTCGAGCCGGGCGTCGCGGCGCGTGTCGTGGACGAGATGCGCGAGTGGCTCGCCTCGCACGGCATCGCGCGCGTCGCGGACTTCCGCGGCACGTTCGCGGCGCCCGCCGCGCAGGGCTGCGCGCCGGCGGACGCGCGCGAGCTCGCGGAGGATCGCCCGTGAGCGCGCGGCCCGACTTCGCGATCGCCTTCGACGTCGCGACGCTCGCCGAGGCGGTGGCGCTCGACGATCGGCTGGGCGGGGGCGACGAGTTCGCCAAGCTCGGCCTGGAGCTGTTCGTCGCCGAAGGCCCCGCGGTCGTGCGCGCGTTCAAGGCCCGCGGGCGGCGCGTCTTTCTCGACCTGAAGCTGCACGACATCCCCAACACTGTGAGGGGTGCGGCGGCCTCGGCCGCGCGCCTCGGCGCCGACCTGCTCACCGTGCACGCGACCGGCGGCGCGGCGATGGTGGCGGCCGCGGTCGCGGGCGTGCGCGAAGCGGGCGGAGCGACGCGCGTGGTCGCGGTCACCCTCCTCACGAGCCACGACCCCGCGGCCATGCCGGCGGGCTTCGCCAAGCCGTTCGACCTCGGTGGGACCGCGCTCGCGCTCACGCGCGAGGCGCTCGCGGCGGGCGCCGCCGGCATCGTCTGCGCGGCCCCGGACCTGGGCCCGCTGCGCGCGGCGCTGGGCCCGGAGTTCTACGCGGTGACGCCCGGGATCCGCATGTCGGGCGGGGCCGCGCACGACCAGAAGCGCGTCGCCACGGTCGAGGGCGCGGTCCGCGACGGCGCGAGCCTGCTGGTGCTGGGCCGGGCGGTGACGGCGGCCGCCGATCCGCGGGCGTCGCTCGAAGCCGCCCGGGCGGAGCGGGAGCGGGCGTTGTCCGGGTCGGGAAGGAAGTAGGAATCGCACATGAAAGCCATCCAGTGGTTCGTGATCGCCTTTGGCGGCCTGATCGTTCTCGTCTTCGCGACGCTCTTCTTTCTGGGTCGCCGGCCCGGCGCCGGCAGGGTGGGCGCGGTCGTCGAACTGAACGCGCCGCCGGCGACGGCGATCGCCTGGCTCACCGAACCCGCGAAGCTGCGCCGCTGGGTGGGCTACCTCACCGGGGTGAAGGGCGACACGAGCGCGGCCGTGGGCGCGAAGCAGACGTGGATCATGGACGACGGCAGGTCCGGAGCGCTGACGATGAGCGTCGAGGTGACGGCGTTCGCGCCTCCCGACAGCCTGCGGCGAAAGCTCTCCGTTCCGGGTCTGATGTGGGGCGAGAACCGGTTCGTGCTCGAGCGCAGCGGATCGGGTACCCGGCTCACGGTCGCGGGGCTTTACCACCACCCCAACCCGATGGTGGCGCTGCTCGAGCCGCTGCTGACTCCCGGAGCGCAGGCGAAGCTGGACTCCGACCTTGCGCGCCTGCGCGCGCAGTTCGCGTCCGCGACCGACGGTCGCGCCGGAGCGCCGGCAGACACGTCGGGGGCGACGCGGTGAGCGGCGGAGAAGCGCACGGCGGCGGGCGTGCCAGGGTCGGCTCGGTGCCCGATCCGCACGCGCTGCCGGAAATCCTCGCCGCCCTCGAGGCGAACTCCCGCGAGATCGAGGACTTCTTCGGCGGACTTCCGAACGAAGCGTTCTTCTCGGGTGACGAGCAGCACTGGGGGCCGGCGCATCACCTCTCGCACCTGAGCATCGCCCACCGGCGCGTCGGCAGGGGACTCTCCACTCCCGCGAAGCTCCCGCGGCACGAGAGCGCGCGCTCGCGGACGTTCGATCAGATGCGCGAGGCGTATCGGGCCCGCCTGGCCCAGGTGCCGCCCGAGCAACTGCGCCCGAATCCGCTGCCCCCCAGCATCGAGCCGGGCGCGAGCCAGCGGGCGCTCGTGGACGAGTACCGCGACGCCGCCGCCGCGATGCGCGCGGCGGCCACGGCGTGGTCGGAGGACGACTGCGATTCGCGGGCGATGCCGCACCCGATCCTCGGCTGGCTTTCGGCGAGGGAGATGCTGTTCTTCTTCGTCCACCACGACCGGCTTCACCTCGAGAACGTGCGCGGACGACTCGGGCCCGGCTGAGGCCGAGGTCACGGCGGGCCCTGCCCGAAGCGCCCGCTCCGGCGCCGACCCGCAGTCGCGGCCCGCCGGACGCCGGGGCGCCGGCGAGCGCCGCCGCCGCCGTCAGGCGCTGTTGTCCTCCAGCACAGCGGCGTCAATCAGCAACTCGAGCGGTCGGCCGCAGGAGTCGCAGCGAAATGCGATCGTCGGAACCGCCCGCCGCTTCTGCGTCAGCACGATCGACGCGTCGCACGCCGGGCACTTGCCTGTCGCACGCATGAGCGTCGTGTGCTCGTTGCCCTGCGAGAGCGCGTAGATCGGCCCGCCGATCAGCAGCGAGGGCACGAGTATGAAGTGCAGCACGGGCAGGAACACCGCGGCGACCGCGGCGAGCCAGCAGATGGCCCAGGTCTTCACGACCGCGACCAGGCGGTCGCGGCGGTTGCGGTGCCGGAGGGTCGCGAGGGCCGCGGCGTCCTCCTTGTTCGGGTAGCGAATGCGGGCAGGCGCCTCGTGGACGCGGGTGCCGGAGGCTTGAGTTGGCATGTCCGCACCATAGGACGATCCCTCCCCGTCGTCATCCGCGCCCGGTCCGCCGCATCCCCGGCGGGGTAATGCGCCCCGGGAGCCTCGAGGTCCGGCTCGTTCCAACCCGAAACCCCGCCCGACCTTGACGCCCCACGTCCCGATGGCCAACCTGACAGGGAATGAACCGCGAGGCCGAGCGTAACTCGACAGCCGGGCCGGGCGACGATGCCCTGGTCGCCGAGGCCCAGAAGGGCTCGCAGGCGGCCTTCGCCGAAATCGTCCGCCGCTACCAGCGGGCGGTCTACCGCGTCGCCTGGGCACTCGTGCGCAACGACGCGGACGCCGACGACCTGGCGCAGGAGGCTTTCGTGCGCGCCTGGCGGGCGATCGGCCGGTTCCAGCTCGGACAGCCGCTCTATCCCTGGCTCGCCCGGATCACGACCAACCTCGCGTTCTCGCTGTTCCGCCACCGCAAGCGGCGGCCCGAGACGCCCATCGAACCATTGATCGAGGCCGGGAGGCAGTTCGGGCTCGAGGACGACCCGGCCGACCATGCGGTCACGGACGAGCGTGACGCGAACCTGCGGGCGTGCTTCGCGCAGCTCTCGTCCGAGCACCAGGCGGTGCTCGCGCTCCGCGTGGTGCAGGACAGCTCCTACGAGGAAATCGCCCGCGCGCTCAACGTGCCGATCGGCACGGTGATGTCGAGGCTCGCCCGCGCCCGCGCGGTGCTGGCGAAGCTGATGGAAGAAAGGACCGGCGAACGGCGATGAAGCACCTGAGCGACGAGCAGCTGGGCGCGCGGCTCGACGGCGAACCGGCCGGCCCGCAGGCCGAGGCGGCCGCGCGCCATCTCGCCGCCTGCGCCGAATGCCGCGACCGCCTCGCCGCGCTCGCCGCCGCCGACGCCGCGCTCGCGCGTTCGCTGGGGCGCGATCCGGGCGAAGCCTACTTCGCGTCGTTCGCGGACCGGGTGCAGGCGCGCATCGCCCGCGCGGCCGGGGGCGGGGCGAGCGATGCGCACGCCGACGTCGCACCCGGCCGGCGCGGCTGGTTCTCGCGGCCCGCCACGCTCGCGTGGGCCGGCTCGATCGCGGCGCTCGCGCTGGTGGGCGTCTTCGCGATCCGCTTCGCTTCGCAAGAAGCGTCGCTGCCGGAGCCCGCCGCGAAGCAGGCGCCGCTCACCCGGGCGCAGCGCTCTTCTCCGCCGCTGGCGACGCCGCCCACGGCGGCGCCGACGGCGTCGCGGGCGGCGGAATCCGCCCAGGCGCCGGATCACGAAGCCGCGCCGGCTCCGCCGGCAGCCGGGGGCGCTTCGCCCGCGCCGCTCGCGGCTTCGGGCAAAGGTCTCGCGGAGGGTGCGCGCGCCTCCGAGGGCTCCGCTCCGGGGCTCGCCGCCAGCGGGGACAACGCTTCGCAGCCGCAGGAGCGTGCGCAGTCGGCGGCGCAGCGGCAACCGCCCGCACCTCCGGGGCGGCTGCAGGAGTTGCGCACGCTGCCCAACGGCGAGCAGGTCCCCGTCCAGCAGCGCACGCTGCCCGGCGCGAACGCGCGCAAGGATTTCGCGGCGCCGCCCGCGGAGGGCCAGAAGTTCCGCAAGCCGGCCGCCCAGCCGCTCGCGCCACAGCCCGGGGCGAAGCAGCCCGCACGGCACGAGAAGCCGGTCGCCGGCGGCAGCCCGAGCGAGGCGAAGCGCATTCCCGCGGCGAGCGCGCCCGCGGCGGGCGCGCCCGCGGCGAGCGCGCCGTCCATGATCGCGGAGGGGCGGGCCGGTGAAGGCGCCGTCGCCCGCGACGAAGCGCGCGGGATCGCGCTGCGGCAGGTCTGCGGAACGGTGCGCGACGCGCAGGGCCGCCCGCTCGAGGGCGCGACGGTCACCGTCGTCGAGAACGGCCGGGCGGTGCGCTCCGGTCCCGACGGCGCCTTCTGCGTGGAAGCTCCGCCCGGGGGCGGCACGCTCTCGGTGCTCGCGCTCGGCTACGGCGAACATCGCGAGAAGCTCACCGCGGACGGACCGGTCGCGATCTCGCTGCGCGCGGTCGAAACGGTCGGCAGCGGCGAGATGCCGCTCGCGCGCCTGAAGACCGCCGCGCCGCCGGGGATCGCGGGCGAATCGAGTCGCGTGGGTCCGGACGCGCCGCGAGAGAGGCTCGGCCTCGAGACCCGGCCCGGCGGGCCGCCGCCCACCGCGGCGATGGCGCGGGCGGCAAGCGCGGCGGCGCGCCTGGCCGCGCGTGCGCCGCTCTGGACCAGGGCTGGCGAACTGTGGGCCGCGGTGGCCGCCGTGGCGAAGAACCCGGCGGACGCGGACGAGGCGCGCTTCCAGGCGGCCGAGGCGCGCATGCACGCGTGGCGGCTCGCGCCGGACGGACCCGGCCGCGCCGCGGCGCTCGCCGCCGTCGAAGCCTGCCTGGCGGGCGAACCCGCCGGCATGCGCCGCACGACCGCCCTGGCCTGGAAGCGCGAACTGTCCGCGCGCTGACGCGCCGGACGCGCCGTGTTCGTCGGGTTCCGCGACACGAGGTGCCGTCGGATCCGCTCCACGGGCACTTCATGCTTGCGCTCGGGACGCGCGCTCGGCCAACCTGCGACGGCGACCTTCACGATCCGGCTTTCCGACCCCGCGAGGATTCCGCCGTGGCCGAACCGACGGCAGCGACCGAAGCAGCCCGCCCGCGCACCCCCGAGGAAATCGACCGCCACTGGTTCGAGAACGTCTACCAGGGCGACCACATGCGCCAGCTCACGATCCGCGCGGTCGTGATGGGCATGCTGCTCGGCATGATCATGGTGTGCTCCAACGTCTACGTGAGCCTCAAGGCCGGCTGGAGCATGGGCGTCGCGATCACCTCGTGCGTGCTCGCGTTCGTGGTCTTCCAGGCCATGTCGGCGACCGTCGGACCGCTGTTCGTCCGGCTGCACCGCCTGCCGGTGCTGGGCGGCTTCTTCCGCGCGATCTGGCCCGACAACCACTACTCGATCCTCGAGAACAACTGCATGCAGTCGGCCGCCTCCGCCGGCGGCTCGATGACCAGCGGCGGCGTCGCGAACGCCATTCCGGCGCTCATGATGCTGAGCGCGACCGCGCTGCCGACCGACTTCGCGACCCGCTGCCTGTGGCTGATCCCGTGGGTCGCCGTCATCTCCTATCTCGGGGTCTTCCTCGCCGTGCCGGCCAAGCGGCAGATGATCAACCACGAGCAGCTGCCGTTTCCCTCCGGCATCGCCGCCGCCTCGACGCTCAAGACCCTGCACGCCAAGGGGGGCGAGGCCCTCGCGCAGGCGCGCGCCCTCGGCCTCGCGGGCGTGCTCGGCCTTGCGACCACCTGGATCCGTGACGCCGCCGACCTGCCCTTCATGAAGGTCCACGAGTGGGCGGGTGCGCCCGTCTGGGCTCCGGTGCGCGGCTGGTTCGCGCCCGAGGGCGCGCCCTGGTTCCGGCTGCCGAAGCTGGAAGCCGTGTGGGGCACCTCGGGCATCCGCATCGGCACCCTGAACGGCGAACCCCTGCACCTGAACCAGGTGACCATGTCTTTCGAGGGCTCGCTGCTGTTCGTCGCCTCGGGCGCGATCATGGGCTTTCGCCAGGCGTGGAGCCTGATGCTCGGCGCCGTGGTCAACTACATGATCCTCGCGCCCCACTTCCTGAACACCGGCGCGATCGAGGCCGCGAGCTTCCGCCGGATCAGCAGCTGGTCCCTGTGGATCGGCGTGCCGATGATGGTGACGTCGGGACTGCTGCTGTTCTTCATGAACTGGAAGTCCGTCGTGCGCGCCTTCAGCACCATCACTTCCTTCCTCAATCGTCACTCCGTCGCCGACGATCCCATGGACCGCATCGAGGTTCCGGGCTCCTGGTTCATCACCGGCTTCCTCCTTTGCGGCGTCGCGGCGGTGTGGCTCGCGCACACGCTGTTCCACGTGCACTGGTGGATGGGCTCGATCGCCGTCGTGGCGACGTTCTTCCTCGTCGTCGTGGCGGCGCGCGCGACCGGCGAGACCGACATCACCCCGGTGGGGCCGCTCTCCAAGATCACGCAGCTCACCTTCGGCGCGCTGGCGCCCGGCAACATCCCGACGAACCTGATGACGGCCAACATCAGCGCCGGCGCCACCAGCCACGCCGGCGACCTGCTGACCGACCTCAAGAGCGGCTACCTGCTCGGCGCCAATCCCCGCCAGCAGTTCCTCGCCCAGTTCTTCGGCGTCACCGCCGGCGCGCTGGTGGTCATCCCGGTCTACTTCATCCTCATTCCCGATCCTTCGGCCCTCGGCACCGAACGCTGGCCGGCACCGGCCGCGCTCGTGTGGCGCGGCGTCGCCGAGCTGCTCGCCAAGGGGGTCGGCGCGCTGCACCCGACGGCGCGCATCGGCCTGCTCGTCGGCAGCGTGCTCGGCATCATCCTGCCGCTGCTCGAGCGGCGCTTTCCGGCGCAGAAGAAGTGGATCCCGTCCGCGACCGGCGTGGGACTCGCGTTCACCATCAACGGCTTCAACTCCGTGTCCATGTTCATCGGCGCGTGCCTCGCGCTGTGGCTCTCGAAGGCGAAGCCGAAGGTGCACGAGAAGTACACGGTGCCCGTCTCCTCGGGCATCATCGCCGGCGAGTCGCTGATGGGCGTGGCAATCGCGCTCATCACCGCGCTGCCGAACCTGCTGGCGCTCTTCAAGCGATGAGGACGGGGCGGACGCCGGGAGGGCGGCAGGTGCGTCTCGCCGCGGCGCTCGCGCTGGCGGCGGCCGCGGCGCTCGGTCCGGCGGGCCCCGGCGCGTACGCCGCGACCAGCGCGCCGGCCGGACAGCCGGGAGCGAAGCCCGCGGCCGCGGGCCGGCCCCGGCAGGCGCCGGCCCCCGCGCCCGCCCGCCGTCCCGATCCCGCCGACCTCGCGCTCTACGAACGGCTCTCGGCGCAGGTCAACTCGCTCTGGGACGAAGGCCGGGGCGGCTACGTGCGCAAGGACGGCACGCCCAGCGAAGCCGCCGTGGAACTCGCCCTGGCGCGCGGCGCCGACGGCGACACGCTGGCGATGGGGCGGGCGCTGCGCACGCTGCGCTGGATGCACGGCCTGCTCGACACCGTCGGCGGCGGCTATCTCGAGGGCGCGCGCGACATGGACCACACCACCACCTCGTTCGAGAAGCGCACCGACTTCAACCTGAGACGCCTCGGGCTGCTCGCCCGCGTCGCCGCGCGCAAGGACGAGACCTTCGCCCGCGACGCGCGCCGCGTGCTCGACCACTCCGAGCGGCTGCTGACCGATCCGGCGGGCGGGTTCTACACCGCCCAGTTCGGCTCGCGCGACCTCGAACCCGAATCGAACGGCGAGGCGCTCAGGGGCTGGTGGAGATGGTGCGTGTTCAGCTCCGACGTCCGGCGCAGGGATTTCGCGTTCCGGACCGAGGACCGGCTGTGGAAGGACTGTCGCGAGAGCGACCTCGGGATGGTGCGCCGCGACACCTGGGGCAAGGTGCGGGAGCCCGCGCTGCTCGCCGACCAGACCGAGACGGGGCTGGCGTTCCTGCACGGCTGGCAGGCCGCGGGTCGCGACAGCGACCTCGCGCGCGCCCGCGCGCTCGCGAACCACGTGCGCGCGAACTTCGAGGACCGCGAGCGCGGCGGCTACCGGACCGAGTTCGCCGCCGAGCGATTCGGACACACGAAGCGTTTCTCCCGGCCGTACGAGGACAACGCCGTCGCCGCCCGCTTCCTCGCCGAGATGGGCGCCGCCACCGGCGACACGGCGTGCACGAACTCCGCCCGCCGCGCGTGGACCGCGTTCGGCAAGGCGTTCGAGAAGCCGCGCCTCGAGGCCGCCGAATGGGCGCTCGCCGTGCGCGCCACCTGGGCCGGCCCCGCGCTCGCCCGCGGAAGCTGGAGCGTGGCGCCGGCGAAGAAGGCGGTGCCGGCGAAGAAGCCGGCGGCGAAGAAGCGGCGACGCTGAAGCCCGCCGCCCGCCGGCCGGACGCCGCCGCGTCCTGTTGACGCCCGGCTCCGCGAGCCCCTAACGTCGCCGCGCTCACGAGCCCACGCCCCCATTTCCCGAGGAAATCGCATGCCCCGCGTTCTCGTCACCGGCGTCACCGGCTTCGCCGGAAGCCACCTCGTGGACCTCCTGCTCGAGCAGGGCGGCCACGACATCCACGGCATTCAGCGCTGGCGGAGCCGGACCGAGAACATCGAGCATTTCGCCGACCGCATCACGCTGCACGAGTGCGACCTGCGCGACGCCACCAACACGTTCGAGACGATCGCGAAGGTCCGGCCGGAGTGGATCTTCCACCTCGCCGCCCAGTCGTTCGTGCCGACCTCGTGGGTCGCGCCGAGCGAGTCGCTCACCACGAACGTCCTGGCGCAGGTGAACATCTTCGAGGCGGTCCGCCGGCTCGGCCTCAAGTGCCGCATCCAACTCGCCTGCTCGTCCGAGGAGTACGGCATGGTCTTTCCGGACGAGGTGCCGATCCGCGAGACCAACCCGCTGCGGCCGCTCTCGCCGTACGCGGTGAGCAAGGTCGCGCAGGACATGCTCGGCTACCAGTACTGGATGTCGTGGAAGGTGGACTCCGTGCGCACGCGCGGCTTCAACCACGAGGGACCGCGCCGCGGACCGGTGTTCGTGGCGAGCGACTTCGCCAAGCAGATCGCCGACATCGAGAAGGGCCGCAAGAAGCCGGTGCTCAGCGTCGGCAACCTCGAAGCCCAGCGCGATTTCACCGACGTGCGCGACATGGTGCGCGCCTACGTGCTGGCGCTCGAGAAGTGCGAGCCGGGCGAGGTCTACAACATCTGCAGCGGCGAGGCGTGGACGATCCAGAAGCTGCTCGACCATCTGCTCGGCATGACGACGGCGAAGATCGAGGTGCGCCAGGACCCGGCCCGGCTGCGCCCGAGCGACGTGCCGATCCTGCTCGGCGACAACTCGAAGTTCGTGAAGGCGACCGGCTGGCGGCCCACCATTCCCTTCGACCGGACGCTGAAGGACATGCTCGAGTACTGGCGCTCGCGCTGACGCGACCATGTCCGAAGCGCCTCCGGCAACCGGCCTCGGCAGGCGACTCGCGCGCAACACCCTGCATGCCGCCAGCGGCCGCGTGGTGGCGCTGCTCGTGTGGCTGGCGATCACCCCGCCGATGGTGCGCGCGCTGGGCGCCGACGGCTACGGGCTGTGGGGACTGTTCCTCGCCCTGACCGGCTGGCTGACCGCGATGGACCTCGGTTTTTCGCAGGCCGCGCTGCGCTTCGTGGCCGCGGCCCGCACGCGGGACGACCACGCGGAGGCGGGGGAGTACGCGACGCTCGCCCTGCTCGGCTACCTCGCGCTGGGCGCGCTGTGGCTGGCGCTGGCGCCGTTGCTGCGCGAGCCGGTCGTCGCGTTCCTGCGCGTGCCCGACGCGTTGCGCGGCGCCGCCGGCTTCGCGTTCACCGCGGGCGCGGTGGTGTTCGCCCTCGCCGGACTCGCGACCACCACGTCCTCCACCCTGCAGGGCTGCGGGCGCTTCGACCTCGCGAACCTGGTCACCCTCACGGTGTCGCTCGTGACCGCCGGCGGCATCCTGCTCGCCATTCACCGCGGCGCGGGCATCGAGGCGATGGTGATCGCCGCCGGAGTGGCGTGGGCGGCGGCCTGGGTCCTCGGACTGCTGCTGCTGGCCCGCGGCGTCCCGGACTTCCGCTGGGCCCGGCCGCGGGACGCGCTGCGCCGCCTGCGCAGCGCGGCGCGCTTCGGCGGGCCGATGCAGCTCGCGAACGGCCTCGCCGTGCTCCACCAGCAGGTGCTCGACAAGGCGCTGCTTTCACGGCTCGTCGCGCTCGCCGCCGTCGCGCCTTACGAACTGGGCATGCGCGTCGTCACCGCCGCCGCGACGTTTCCTTCGCTGCTGCTGCTGGCGATGATCCCCGCGGCCGCCTCGCTGCACGCCGGCGACGACACGGCGGGGCTGCGCGAGCTTCACCGAAGGTCCAACGCCTACGTCCTTTCGCTCTCCGCGGTCCTGCTGGCCGGGCTGGTCGCGGGCGCGCCCGCGTTCTTCCTCGCCTGGCTCGGGCGGCCCGACCCGCAGGCCGCGTTCGCGCTGCAGGGGCTGGCGCTCGCCGCCTACGGCGCCGCGGCCAGCGGGGTGGCCAGCGCGATGGTGCGGGGAGTCGCCCGCACCGGGCTCGAGCTGGAGTGGTCCGCGGTCGCGTTCGTGATCCATCTCGGGCTCGGCATCCTGCTCGTGCCCCGCCACCAGCTCGCGGGCGTGCTCGTCGCCTACATCGCCGGAAATCTGCTGAGCGCGGCGTGGTTCCTCGCGCGCCTCGCGCGAACCCAGGGCTGGCCGGTCGCGGGCACGATGGCGGAGCCTTTCGGACGCCCGCTCCTCGCCGCCGCGGCCGGAGTGCTCGCCGGCCTGTCCGTCGCGAGGATGCTTCCGGCGCCCGCGGGAGCCGCGGCCTGGCTGAACGTGCTGCTCATCGGCGGCGCGGCCACGATCGTCACCGGCGGAGTCGCGATCGCGAGCCGCCTGCTGCCGTGGCGCGAGGCGCTGCGGCTGCTCGGCGCCACGCGCGGCTGAGCGCGGGGCTCAGCGCTCGCGCCGCCAGTAGGCGCCCCAACCGTCGATGTCCGCGATCGGCTCGCTGATCCGGTGCTCCGCGCGATAGTCCTCGACGGCCTTGCGGCAGCCCGGGACGGTGCCGAAATCGTCCACGATCAGGTAGCCGCCGACCGAGAGCTTCGGGTAGAGCGCGCGCAGGGCGTCCATCGTGGACTCGTACATGTCGCCGTCCAGCCGGGCGACCGCCAGCCGCTCGACCGGGGCGGCCGGAAGCGTGTCCTTGAACCAGCCCTTCAGGAACTTCACGCGCGAATCGAGCAGTCCGTAACGCCGGAAGTTCTCACGCACCTGCTCGAGCGAGACGGCCAGCGTGTCGAAGGCGTGGAAGCGATCTCCCGCGTCCGCCGCATAGCGCGCGTCGGGCTTCGGCAGGCCTTCGAAGGAATCCGCCACCCAGACCGCCCGCGACTCGTCGCCATAGGCTTTCAGGATCGCGCGCATGAAGATGACCGCGCCCCCCCGCCAGACACCGGTCTCGATGAGGTCGCCCGGAACGCCCCGGTTCAGGACGTCGGTGACGCAGGCCTGCAGGTTCTCCATCCGGCGCAGTCCGATCATGGACTCGGCGTCGGCGGGCCAGTCCCGGCCGGTCTCGCGCAGCGCCGAGTCCTGGGCCGAGCGCCGGACCACCGCCATGTCGCGGGAAGCGAGCATCCGCTGGAGCGGGGCGAACAACGTCCGCCGCGCGTCGCCGCGCGGGTACTCGACGCGATGCAGGTGCTCGGGGAAGAGCGCGCGCGTGAGCACCCGCTTGAGCAGGTCGAGATAAAGCTCCGCGGCGGTCGAGGGGGCGGTCGGCAGGGCGAGGTCGGACATGGCGCTTCGAGGACTCCGTCGGGGAGGGACCGGGGGATCTGCATGGCCCGTTTCTGGACCCGGCAGGATGGAGAAGTCCTCGGGCCCGCGTCAACTCGTTCTAGACAGCCCGCGGCGAATGCCCGATTCTCGCCGCTTCATGCGCCCGCGATCCCCGGTTCGACTCCGCCGATGAGCCCTGGAGAGCTGAACGGCCGGAGCGTTCTCGTCACCGGCGCGGCGGGCTTCGTCGGTCCGCACCTCGCGCGCGCGCTGGTGGCACGCGGCGCCACGGTCCATGGTTGCGGCCTCGGCACGCCGCCCGCGGGCACTCCGCTCGCGAGCTGGCGCGAACGGGACCTCGGTGACGCGGACGGCCTGCGCGAGACCCTGCGCGACACCGCGCCCGCCGGCGTCATCCACCTTGCGGGCCAGAGCAGCGCCGCGCGCTCGTTCGAGGCGCCCGAGGAGACGCTGCGCGCGAACGTCGCGGGGACCTGGAACCTGCTCGACGCGATCCGGCGGCAGGCGCCGCGGGCCCGCGTGATCGTCGTCGGCACGAGCGAGTCGTACGGTCCGTGCGAGCCCGGAACGCGGCTCGCCGAGGACGCGCCGTTCCGTCCCGTGAGCCCTTACGCGCTCTCCAAGGCGACGGCCGACCAGATGGCCGAGTCCTTCGCCCGGGAGCACGGCCTCGACGTCGTCCGCGCCCGGCCGTTCGGGCACACGGGCCCGGGTCAGACCGATCGCTTCGTCGTGCCGGGATGGGCGAAGCAGATCGCCGAGATCGAGGCGGGCCGGGCGGAGCCCGTTCTGCGGGTCGGCAATCTCGACGTCACGCGCGACCTTTCGGACGTGCGCGACATCGTCCTCGGCTACGTCGCCCTGCTGGAGCGCGGGACGGGCGGCGCCGCCTACAACCTGTGCCGCGGCGAGGGCGCGGCGCTCACCGAAGTCCTGGCGAAGTTGCTGACGCTCGCCCGGGTCCCGATCCGTCACGAGCAGGACCCGGCACGCCTGCGGCCCGCCGACGTGCCCTACCTGGTGGGCGACCCCTCGCGCGTCGCGCGCGAGTGTGGCTGGCGCGTGACGCGTTCGCTCGAGGAAACGCTGCGCGACGTGCTCGAGGACTGGCGCGGGCGCCTCGCGCGGTGACTCGCGACGCGGGCGGCGCGCCGCCGCCCGCGGCTCAGGTCCCGACCCGCTTCGGGAACGCGTCCCCCGCGTCGAACTCGAGCGGGGAGCACTCGATGGCCTGCGAGCGTTCGAGGCCGCGAAACGCGTGCGCGACCCGCGGCTCGATCACGACCGTCGTGCCGGCGTCGAGATCGGCTTCGAGCCGTTCGCCCGAGTCGAGATCCTCGAACACGCCGCGGAGCCGGCCCGAGATGACGTAGAAGTACTCCGTCTTCCGCTCGTGCCAGTGGTTGCCGCGCCACAGACCGGGCCCCGGCAGCAGCTCGAGGTAGGCGATGAAGCGCCACGGGCCGCCGTTCCAGACCGGCGCCGCTTCCCCCGCGGGCATGACGATGCGCACGCCGTCGAGGATCGGCCGCGCGGGCGGCTTCTCGAGCACCGGCAGCCGTCGGATGGTCACGCCCCGCATCGCGCTCAGCCGTTCTTCGGTTCCCAGACGTCCGCGAGCACGCAGTCCCACGGGAACTTGAACTCGTCCGCCGGATCGTAGACGTGGGTCTGCGCGTTGACGACCAGCACCTCGGGCGCCGAGAGCGCCTTCCAGCCGTGCAGGATGCGGGGGGGAATCTTGATCAGGCGTGGCCTGAGGGCGCCGAGGAACAGCGCGTTCACGTGGCGGAACGTGGGCGATTCGGGGCGCGTGTCCACGAGGCTCACCTGCAGCTTGCCGCGCGTGACCGTGAAGTGGTCCGTGTGCACGTCGTGCAGGTGCCAGCACTTGACGACGCCGTGGTCGGTCGCGCTCTGGTAGATGTGCGCGACGTCGTCCAGTCCGTCCTTCGTCCACGGCCGGCTCCACAGTTCGGTCACTTCGCCGCGGCCGTCGAGGTGCACGGTCAGGTCGCGGACGATGACGCCCTGGATCGTGGCCCGGCCGGGCGGCTGGATCAGGTACTCGAGGCTCTGCAGCCACTCGACGGTGACTTCACTGGCTTTCTTCACGCGGCGCCTCGCGAGGCTGGGGTGGGAAACCGGATTCGCGCCGGGACTCTAATCAGCGGGCGCGACGCCGCGCAATCCCGCGGACCCGGGACCCGCGATCCGCGCGTCGGGTCCCGGCGCGGGCGCGGTGCGCCGTGTCCCGCGCGTCCGGTTGACCCTCCCCGCAGGCTCCCCTAACCTGCCCGCCGACTTTGCGCAGTGCCCCGCAGGTCCGCAAAGGTCCGCGACTTCGGCGGAGGTGCGGGCCCGTCCACCCCGCGAAAGGACCCCTCGTGTACGACATCACCGTCGTCGGCACCGGCTACGTCGGCCTGGTGACCGGCGCGTGCCTCGCCGATTTCGGCAACAACGTCACCTGCGTGGACAACGACGCGGCCAAGATCGAGCGCATGAAGGCGCTCGAGCTGCCGTTCTTCGAGCCGGGCCTGCCCGAGATCGTCGCCCGCAACTTCAACGAGGGCCGGCTGCACTTCACGAGCGACCTGGCCGGCGCGATCCGCGGATCGAAGGTCGTGTTCATCACCGTCGGAACGCCGCCGCGCGCCGACGGCAGCGCCGACACGAGCGCCATTTACGCGGTCGCCAAGGTGTTCGCGCAGAACCTTGACGGCTGGAAGCTGCTCGTCCAGAAGAGCACGGCCCCGGTCGGCACGTCCCGCGACCTGCAGGCCTGGGTGCGCAGGTGGGCGAAGCGCGGCGCCGAGTTCGACGTCGCCTCGAACCCGGAGTTCCTGCGCGAGGGGTCGGCGCTCGAGACCACGCTGCGGCCGGACCGCGTCATCATCGGCGCCGAGTCGAAGAAGGCGGCCGAAATCCTGCGCAAGATCCACGCGCCGCTCTTCCTGATCGAGACGCCGATGGTCGTGACGACGCTCGAGACCGCCGAGCTCATCAAGTACGCCTCGAACTGCTTCCTCGCGACCAAGATCTCGTTCATCAACGAGATGGCGAACCTGTGCGAGGCGCTCGGCGCCGACGTGCAGACGGTCGCGAAGGGCATGGGCATGGACCGGCGCATCGGCGGCAAGTTCCTGCACGCCGGGCCCGGTTACGGCGGCAGCTGCTTCCCCAAGGACACTCACGCCCTGTCGGCGTTCGCGAAGGACGCGAAGGTGGCGAGCCGCATCATTGACGCGACGATCGCGGCGAACGACCACCAGATGGACCGCATGGTGGCGAAGATCTGCGAGGTGATCGGCTCGCCGCGGGGCAAGAAGGTCGCCGTGCTCGGGTTGTCGTTCAAGCCCAACACCGACGACCTGCGCGCCGCCCCGGCGCTGCACGTGATCGCCGGCCTCAAGCGCCGCGGCGTGAAGGTCGTCGCGTTCGACCCGATCGCGATGACCAAGGCCCAGGACCTGCCCGAGATGCGCAACGTCGAGCTCGGCGCCGACCCCTACGACGCCGCGCGCGGCGCGCACGCGCTGGCGATCGTCACCGAGTGGAACGAGTTTCGCGGCATGAACCTCGCGCGCCTCAAGCGCGTGATGAAGAAGCCGGTCCTGTGCGACCTGCGCAACATCTACGACCGCGCCGAAGTCGAAGCCGCCGGCTTCACGCACGTCGGCGTGGGCAAGGGGCGCGCGGGCGGCGGAAGCCGCAGGCCGTCCCGCGCGCGGAAGCGGAAGTAGGGGAGCGGCGTGGCGCAGTCCGCGACCCTGGAGCGAAGCCGGGTCCTCGTCACCGGGGGCGCCGGCTTCATCGGCTCCAACTTCGTCCATCGCCTGCTGTCGCGACATCCCGCCGCCGAGGTGGTGGTGCTCGATGCGCTCACCTACGCCGGCCGCAAGGAGAACCTGCACGGACTGCCGGACCGGCAGCTGACCTTCGTGCACGGCGACATCCGCGACCCCCAGGCGGTCGCGGCGGCGATGCGGGGCTGCGACCACGTCGTGAACTTCGCGGCCGAGTCGCACGTGGACCGCTCGATCGAGACCCCCGGGGAGTTCATCCAGACCGACGTCTACGGCGTCTTCGTGCTCGCCGAGGAGGCGCGCCGCGTCGGCGTGAAGCGCTTCGTGCAGGTCAGCACCGACGAGGTCTACGGCGAGGTGCTCGAGGGCCACTCGACCGAGGACTGGCCGCTCAATCCGCGCTCGCCCTACGCGGCGAGCAAGGCGGGCGGCGACCGGCTGGCTTACGCGTACTGGGCCACCTACGGGCTGCCGGTCGTGGTCACGCGCTGCTCGAACAACTACGGGCCGCGTCAGTACCCGGAGAAGCTCGTGCCGCTGTTCGTGACGAACGCGATCGACGACCAGCCGCTGCCCGTGTACGGCACGGGCCTCAACCGCCGTGACTGGCTGCACGTGGACGACCACTGCGACGCGCTGCTCGAACTGCTCGCCTTCCCGGGCATCGAGGGCGAGACCTTCAACATCGGCGCGCAGCACGAGCTCGACGTCCTGACGATCACCGACACGCTGCTGAGCCTGCTCGGCAAGCCGAAGACGCTCGTCCGTCACGTCGAGGACCGGCCGGGGCACGACCGGCGCTACGCCGTGGACTCGAGCAAGCTCACGAACGTCACGGGCTGGCGCCCGAAGATCCCGTTCGAGGAGGGCATCCGGCGGACCGTGGAATGGTTCCAGGCGAACGAGGCGTGGTGGCGGCCGATCCGCTCGGGTGAGTTCCGCGAGTACTACGAACGCATGTACGGGCAGCGGAAGGTGCTGAAGGAGGTGCGTGCGTGAGGTCGCGCTGGCGGCGTGCCGCGGCCGGTTTCGTGCTCGCGATCCTGCCGCTCGCGACCGTTTCCGCCTTCGCACAGAGCGATCTGTCGATTCCGTTCGGCGCGGACGCCGCGAACGCACCCGCTCCCGCCGCCGCGCCCGAGCCCTGGCAGGTCGGAACCCTGCCGCTCGGCGGCCCGGTGGACGCGCGCGAGTACGTGGTCGGGCCCGGCGACGTGTTCCGGCTCAACCTCTCGGGGCGGGTGACCCGGGACCTCCCCCTGCAGGTCGGCGCCGAAGGAGCGATCTATGTTCCGGGCGTGGGTCCGATCGCGATCGCGGGGCGGACCCTGGAAGAGTCGAGACGCGAGGTGACCCGGCGGCTGACCCAGGTGATGCGTGGCGTCTCGGTGGACCTGCGGCTCATCCGCACGCGCGTCATGAAGGTCTATCTCGCCGGCGAAGTGCGTGTCTCGGGAGCACTGGCGGTGCCGGCCACGGCCCACGCCAGCGACGCGCTGCCCGATTCGGGCTTCACGCCCGGGGCCTCCGAGAGAAACATCTACCTGAGACGCAGGACGGCTGGTCGGGCCGACGAACAGGTCGTGCCGGTGGACCTGGAACGTTTCCGGCTGCTGGGGTTGCGTACGGGGGACCCGTTGTTGCGCGACGGGGACGTGATCGTCGTGCCGCCGCGGCTCATGCAGGTCACGATCGAGGGCGCCGTGCCACGGCCGGGTTCCTACGAGCTCGGTCCCGGGGACAGCCTGCGGACGATCGTGGACCTGGCGGGAGGCCTGCTGCCGTCGGTCGCGGAGCGGGCGCTGCTGGTGCAGTTCACGTCGCCCGAGCGCGCCGAGTCCACATCGTTCGAGGTCGCGGATCTGGCCTCGGGCGGCTTCAATCCCGCGCTCGGCAACGGCGATCGCATCTACTTCTATTTCCTGCCCCGCTTTCACCAGCTCGATCAGGTCGAAATCTACGGCGAGATCAGCAGGCCCGGCAGCTACCCGATCCGGCCGGGCGTGACGCGCATCACGGACCTCGTGCGCACCGCCGGGGGATTCCTGGATCGCGCGGACCTGTCCACCATTCGTGTCTATCGCGGCAGCCGGATCGCGAGCGACGCCGACCCTGAGCTGGCCCGGCTCGGGAGCCTGTCGCGCCGCGAAATGACGACGACGGAGTACGAAACGCTGCGGGCCCGCCTGGCGGCCCGCGCTCCGGACCTGCGGGTCGACTGGTCGCGGGTGCAGCGGTCGGAGGATCTCGACATTCGCCTTCAAAGCGGCGACGTGATCCGGGTGGACGCCGTGTCGGCGTCGGTCCGCGTGGACGGCGAGGTGAAGCGTCCCGGGATCGTCGCCTTCGCCGATGGGCGGACGGTCGCGGAGTACATCGCGCTGGCCGGCGGGTTCTCGAAGATGGCCTCGCGCGGACACGTGCGGCTCACCAGCATGGCGAATGGCCAGACGGTCCTGGCGCGCGACGCTCAAGTCGTGGCGCCGGGAGACCTGATCTACGTGCCCGATCGCGGCGAGAGTTCGCTGTGGCAGAACTCCCAGACGATCATCCTGGTGCTGGCGCAGGTCGCGACCATCATCCTGGCGCTCCGCCGCTGACGGCGTTTCCGGCGTGAGCCTGTCCGTTCTCGCGCTCGTCCCCTATCCGGTCGAGGGTGCGTCGGCGCGCTACCGCGTCTATCAGCTGGCCGGCCCGCTCGAAGCGCACGGCATCCGGCTGCACGTCCGGCCGTTTTTCGACTCGGCGGGCTTCGCCGCGCTTTACCGCCCCGGGGCGATCGCGGCCAAGGCCTGGCAGCTCGCGCGTGGCGGCGCCCGTCGCTGGGCGGAGCTGGGTCGCGCGGGTCGCTTCGACCTCGCGCTCGTCCACAGGGACGTCTGGCCATTCGCCGGCGACGCGGCGGTCGAGCGACTCGCGAGCCGGCAGCCGCGCTGGGTGTTCGACTTCGACGACGCGGTGTGGCTTCCCAATGTCAGCGAGGCCAACCGCCGATTCGCGTGGCTCAAGCCGACCACCCAGTACGCGCGGCTGGCCGCGGCGGCAGGCGGCGTCGCGGCGGGCAACGCCTGGCTCGCGCGGTGGGCGCGGGAGCAGCGGCCCGGGCGCGCTCCCGAAAGCGTCGAGGTCGTCCCGACCGCGGTGGACACCTCGAGATGGGCGTCGCGTCCCAGGGGGGACGGGCCGCTCCGGCTCGTCTGGATCGGCAGCCACTCGACGGTGCACTACCTCGACCCCTTGCGGCCCCTGCTTCCCGGGCTCTTCCGCCGTCACCCGGAGCTCGAACTGCATGTCGTGGGAGCGCATTTCACCTGCGAAGGCGTGCGTGTCATCGAGCACGCCTGGAGCCTCGAGAAGGAGGTCGAAGTCACCGCCGCCTGCGACGTCGGCCTCGCGCCCCTGCCCGACGATCCCTGGGCCCGTGGAAAATGCGGTCTCAAGCTTCTCCTTTATATGTCGCTCGGGCTGCCCGCGGTCGCCTCGTCCGTGGGGGTGCACCCGGAAATGGTCCGGGACCGGATCACGGGCCGGCTGGCGGACGGGCCGGCCGACTTCGTCGCGGCGCTCGACGAACTGATTTCCGATTCCGGCGCACGGCGCCGACTCGGAGCGGCGGCGCGCGAGGACGTGGTGGCGCGCTACTCGCTCGAAGCGGTGACGCCGAAGCTCGCCGACCTGCTGCACCGTGCGTCGTCGTGATTGGCCCGGGGCCCGCACCCCCCCCGGAGATCCTCCGCGGACGGCGGGCCCGATGCCCGGGAAGTTCGCTGGTGGACCATGAGCGGCGCGGGCTAGGCTGTGCCCTGCGTGCGCCCGAAAACGGCGCGGCCAAGATGTTCCCAGGAAGGCACCCCTCCACCCACGGGGCCGGCGATGTCGCGCACAGGAGCAGGGAAGCTCGCGGTGGTGGCGGCGCTGGTTCTGCTGGCGCCGTGCGGCGCCCCGCCCGACGCCCAACCCCTGCGATATGCCGGTGAAGAGCCCGCCGGCTCGCTCCCGCGGCTGAGCGTGGCCGGCGCGGTCTGCTTCGAGGCGGACTCGGGCCAGCACGCGCTGACCTTCACGTGCTCGCTTTCGTCGCCTCCCGCGGCGCCCGTCACGTTCCGCTGCGAGACCTTCGATGGGACGGCGACCTCGGCGGGCAACGACTACCTGCCGGCATCGAGGGATCTCGTCATCCCGGCCGGCCAGACGGGCACGACGTTCGAGGTGACGGTCCTCGGCGATTCGCTGCTCGAGGGCAACGAGAGTTTCGAGGTCCGGATCACTTCGGTCGAGAACGCCTTGAGCGATGGTGTGCCGGCCGTGGGCACCCTCCTGAACGACGAACGTCCGCGCTTCGAAGCGCTGCCGACCGGCATTCCCGATTACATGCCCGGGACCCTTCCTCCGTGCTGGGGCTACGCCGACGGCGACGGCCTGCCGGATCTCGCGCTGTACCTGAACACCGGTTCGACGTTCGCGGAGATGCCGGGCTTCCGCGCGCTCCTCGGGGACGGCAACTATCACGGCGGCGCCTGGTGTGACTACGACCGTGACGGCGACATGGACCTGGTGCTGATGCCCTACGGGGGCGACACGCTCGCGAACAGCGGCGTCCAGCTCTTCCAGAACACCCCGTCGGGTTTCGTGGACGTCGCGCCCGGCATGGGCATGAACATCGCAGGGCATGGCGAAACCCCCGTCTGGGCGGACTTCGACGCCGACGGCTGGCCGGACCTGTTCCTGCCCTTCTACGCGCATGTGCCGCCATCGCGCAGCTTCCTGTTTCTCAACCAGCGCGACGGGACCTTCGTGGATTTCACCGACTCGGCGGGTGTCGGGCTCGCCGGCCTGACCATCTACGACCGGCCCGAGGGAGCGTGCGCGGCGGACTGGGACGGCGACGGCGCGCTCGACCTGTACTGCGCGGGTCACCTGTTCCACAACGACGGCGGCGCGCGCTTTCACGACATCGCGGCGCAGGTCGGGCTGCCGGCGCGGTTCGACGAAGGTGCGCAGTTCGTCGATTTCGACGACGACGGGGACCTCGACCTCTACCTTCGAACCGGCACGGGACCCACGCTGTACCGAAACGCCGATGGAGTTCTCGTGGACGCTTCCTCCGTCCTCGGGCTGGGCCTGGTCGGCTGGTCGTGGGGGGACCGCTGGAGCGACCTCGACCTCGACGGCGACCAGGACCTGCTGTGCTTCCTGCCCGACGGGGGAAAGCGGCTCCTGCTGGCCAACGGCGACGGCACGTTCGCCGCGGACACGAGCCTCGCCCCGCTCGGACTGATCGGCACGCTCAGCGCGTTCGCCGACTTCGAAGGCGACGGCGACCCGGATGTCGTGGTGGGCGATTACAGCAAGCGGTTCGCGCGCAACCGGCTCGACCTCGTGCCGCGGGTCACGACCCCGTTCGTGAAGGTGAGGCTCGAGGACAGTCTCGGCCGGCTGACCCTGCAGGGCGCCACCGTGCGACTGCGCTCGCTCGACGACCCCCGACATCCCGTGCAGACCAGGATCGTGGACGGAGGATCGGGTTACCTGGGGCAGGACGAGTACACGATCACGTTCGGCGGGATCGGTTCCGGAGCCTTCGATCTCGAAGCGAGCCTCCCCGGGCAACCGGGGCAAAGGGTGGTCGTGGGCCCCGCCGAGAATCCGCTGCTCGGCGGCATCCGGCCGGGCGGTTCCCCTCCATGCACCTACGTGATCCGGCCGGACCACACGGTGGTCGTCGAATCCTCGCCGGCTCCGCCGGCATCGCGCCGGCCTCCGCCGGGGTCCGCCGCCTCGCGCACGCCCCGCGCGGGCTGCTGGCTGGAGCCTCCCCATCCCAGTCCGGCCCGTCTGAGCACGCTGCTGGCGTTCTCGCTGCCGTCGCCGGGCGCCGCGACCGTGACGGTCTACGACGTCGGAGGGCGTCGCGTGCGCTCGCTGCCGGGCGGACGTCACGAAGCGGGACGGGGGCGCGTGGAGTGGAACCTTCGAGACGATCGCGGCCAGCCGGTGCGCGCGGGGCTCTACTTCGTGCATCTCGCTCTCGAAGGCCGGACGCTGGGTACCACGCGGCTGGTCGTGCTGCCGTAGGCGAACGGGAGGTTCGCGGCGGCCCTGCGCGCGCCGCTGGCCTGTCGTGCACCGATGCCTTAGCGTCGGGCGAATGACCACCCCGATGCGCAGCGACGCGGGATTCCCGCCCGCACTCCGGCACTGAAATGTGCGGCATCGCCGGCATCTACCGGCTGGGCGGCGCGCCGGCGACGGACTCGCTCCGGGCGGAGGACCGCCGGGTGGTCGAAGCCATGCTGCGCGCCATCGAGTACCGAGGCCCCGACGATTCGGGTCTCGAGTCGCTCGGCCGGGCGACGCTCGGAGTTCGCCGACTCTCGATCCTCGACGTGGAGGGCGGTCACCAGCCGATCAGCGACGTCGGCGAGCGGGTCTGGGCGAGCCAGAACGGCGAGCTCTACAACTTCCCGCAGTTGCGCGAGAGCCTGGCGCGTCGTCACCGGCTGCGGACGCGCACCGATACCGAGGTGCTGCCGCACCTGTGGCTCGATCACGGGCCGCGCGCCGTCGAGCACCTGCGCGGCATGTTCGCCTGCGCGATCTTCGACACACTCGACCAGACCCTGCTGCTGGCGCGCGACGCGCTCGGAGTGAAGCCGCTGTACTGGGCGCGCGTCGGCGAGAAGGTCCTGTACGCGTCGGAGATCAAGGCGCTGCTCTGCGACCCGCAGGTGCCGCGCGATCTCGACCCGGACGGCGTGGAACGCTACCTGGCGTGCGGTTTCGTCCCCGGCGAGGCGACCGTGCTGCGTGCGGTGCGAAAGCTCCGGCCCGGATGCCGGATGGTACTGACGCCCTCCGGCATCCAGATCGAACGCTGGTGGCCGCTTCCCGACCTCGCCACCGACCCGAAGCTGGCCCACGCTCCGCTCGACGCTCTGGCCGACGAGACGGGCGCGCGGCTGGCGCGCTCGACCCGCGCGATGCTGCTGTCCGACCGCCCCGTGGGCATCCTGCTCTCGGGCGGGCTCGACTCGAGTCTCGTCGTGGCTTCGCTTCCCGAGGAGATCCGCCGCGAAACGCGGACCTTCTCGATCGGTTTCGAGTCGGGAGGACATCACGACGAGCGTGGCTTCGCGCGCGAGGTCGCCCGGGTGCTCGGGACGCGCCACCACGAGAGCGTGGTCGCGCTCGATCCCGCGCGAACGCTGGCCCGGGTGGTGACGCTGCTGGACGAGCCGTGCGCCGACGCGGCCGCGGTGCCGGCGCACCTGGTGGCCCGGGCGGCCAGCGAGCACGTGACCGTGCTGCTCTCGGGGACGGGCGGCGACGAGTTGTTCGGCGGCTACCGCCGCCATCGCCTGCCTCAATGGCTGCGCCACCTCGCGCCGGTGCCGCGCGCGCTGGCTCGTGCGGGAGCCCGCCTGCTGGGCGACCGCGATCAGCACCGGGGCAGCGCCGGCGCGGAACGCCTCGTCCTGGTGCGCAAGCTTCTCGAGGCGCACGGCCGGGAGTCGTTCTTCGGCGCGTACCTTTCGACCTTCGAGCCGTGCGCGCCCGAGCGCTTGCACGAGGCGCTGCAGGCCGAACTCGAGCCGGGCGCGGTCGCGGCGCGGCTCGAAGCCGAGCTGTCCGCCGAGCTTGGCGGGCTTCCCCAGGATCAAGAGGCGCAGGCGTTGTGCGTGGACCGTCTCAGGTACCTGCCGGACGACCTGCTGCTCAAGGAAGATCGCATGACCATGGGCGCCTCGGTGGAGGGTCGCGTGCCCTTCCTGGACGAGGACCTGGTGCGCTTCGCTTCCGGACTTCCGCGGCACGCCCGCTTCGGTGATCCCGGCGGGAAGGCGGTGCTGCGCGCCCTCGCGCGCCGCGTCCTGCCGGCTCACCTGGCCTCGCGCCCCAAGCACGGGTTCTCGGTGCCCGTCGAGGACTGGCTGCGCGGTCCGCTCGCGACCCTCGCCGGCGACGTGTTCGCCTCCCCGGGCAGCGGTGTCTTCCGCATGCCGACCCTGCGCCGCTGGCAGGACGAGCACCGGCGGCGCCGCGACCGCTCGGGACCGCTGTGGGCGGCGCTCTGCTTCGAGCTCTGGTGGCGCGAGGTGGCGGGCGCGGACGCCGCGAAGCTGGCCCTCGCGGGCCGCCCCGAGGCGACCGCACGCACGGCGCCGGCGGTCCCGGTGCGCCGGTGAGCGGGTCGGGCGGATCGGCCGCGGCGCGACGCGGCTCCGAGCCGGCGCGGGCCGTGCGTGTGCTGCACGTCATCACCCGCATGATCGTGGGCGGTGCGCAGGAGAACACGATGCTCTCGTGCGCGCTGGTGGACCCCGTTCGTTTTCCGAGCGTGCTGCTCACCGGCCCGGAGACCGGTGTCGAGGGCGAGCTGCACGGCGAAGCGGCGGCCCGCGGGGTCACGGTCCGGGTGGAGCCGCACCTCGTACGCCGCCTGAGCCCCTGGCACGACCTTCGCGCCCTGTGGCGGATCTATCGCCTGCTGCGGCGCGAGCGCTTCGACGTCGTTCACACGCATTCCTCCAAGGCGGGCATCCTCGGGCGGCTGGCGGCGCGGCTGGCCGGCGTGCCCATCGTCGTCCACACGGTGCACGGCTGGAGCTTCAACGATCACCAGCCCCGGTACGTTCGCGCCCTCTACGTCCAGCTCGAGCGCTGGTGCGCTCCGCTGGCCTCGGCGCTGGTCGTGGTGGGCACACCCGACCAGGCCGCCGGTGTCGCGCTCGGCATCGGCCGGCCCGACCAGTACGAGCTGATCCGTTCGGGAATCGAGATCGAAGCGTATCGCGACGTGGCCCTGGATCGCGCCGGAGCGCGCGAACGGCTCGGGCTGCCCGCGGAGGCGTTCGTGTTCGGAAGCGTCGGACGCCTCGGCGAACAGAAGTCGCCTCTCGACCTGCTGCGGGCATTCGAGCGGGTGGCGGGAGCCTGTCCCGGCGCGCAGCTCGTGTACGTGGGAGACGGGCCCCAGCGGAATGCGCTGATCGCCGCGATCGAACGCGCCGGACTGGCCGGCCGGGTGCACCTCGCCGGGCTGCGGCGCGACGTTCCCGAGTTGCTGCGGGCGTTCGACGTGTTCGTGCTGGCCTCGCGCTGGGAGGGCCTGCCTCGGGTGTTTCCGCAGGCCATGGCGGCCGGGCTGCCGATCGTGGCGACGCGCGTGGACGGGGCGCCGGACGCGGTGATCCCGGGCGAGACGGGCTGGCTGGTCGAAGTCGGCGACGTCGAGGGGCTGGCGCGGCGCATGACCGAACTCGCGAACGACGGCGGGACGGCAGCGCGCATGGGCGCTGCCGGCCGTGCGCGCGTGGACCCGTTTTCGGCGACGCGCATGGTCCGCCAGCTCGAGGCCCTCTACACGCGCCTGGCGGAGGAGCGGTGGCCCGGGTGATTCGGCTGACCTTCCTGCTGGCGCTCTTCGCCGGCGTGGTGGCGATGGCGATCCGGCCGGAGCCGGCGCCGCGCAAGCGCCTGATCGAGTTCGGCTGGGATTCACCCGACCCGCACTTCATGCGAACGCACATCGCCGAACTGCAGGCGAGCCCGTTCGACGGTTGCGTCTTCCACGTTCCCTACTTCGAGCCCGGCGGGCGGACCGGCGACTTCACGTGGGAGCTGTGGGGGCGGCGCCGCTTCACCCGCGCCGAGCTCGACTCGGCCCGCAGGGACCTGCTCGCCACGCGGTTCGGCAGGTTTCGCGACAACTTCCTGCGTGTGAACACCACGCCCGGGAACCTCGACTGGTTCGAGGATCATTCCGCGGTCCTGTCCAACCTGGAGCTCGCGGCCTCGCTCGCGCGCGAGGCCGGAGCGCCGGGAGTGCTGCTCGATCCGGAGCAGTACCAGGGGCAGCTCTGGGATTACTCCGTGCAGCGGCGCGCCACCGGCAGGAACTGGGACCAGCTCGCGGCCCAGGTGCGGCGGCGCGGCGCCGAGGTCATGCGGGCGCTCGAACGCGGATATCCCGGACTCACCGTGTTCATGACCTTCGCCTACTCGCTGCCGCTGCACGAGACGATCGGCGGGCGCGGCGCGCTGACCGGGGCGCACAACGGCCTGCTCGCGCCGTTCCTGGACGGCATGCTGGAGGCCGCCCGCGACAGCACCCGGATCGTGGACGGCCACGAGCTTTCCTACTCGTATCGCGATCCCGCCCGCTTCGCCGCCCAGGCGGACAGCATGAGGCGGGGGGTGCTCCGCCTGGTCGCGGACCCGGCACGCTACCGGCGGCGGATGTCCGTGGGGTTCGGCATCTGGCTGGACTTCGACTCGCCGCGTACGCCCTGGCAACCCGCGGAGGTGTCGCGGAACTACTTCACACCCGAGTCCTTCGGGCGCGCCGTGCAGGCGGCATTGGACAACGCGGACGAATACGTGTGGATCTACGGAGAAAAGCCGCGCTGGTGGACCGTGCAGGGCCGGCCCCAGGACGTGCCCGCGGCCTACGACTCGGTGCTGCGCGCGGTACGGCGCTGAGCGCCCGGCGCCTCCCGTGTCGCGGCCGTTGACCCTTTCCGGAGTCCTCCGGCACACTCCGCGACCCGAAGTTCCCCGCGACGGAGCCCCTCGATGAGCGACACGAGTTCAACCCCGGTTGTGGGCATCGTCCTCCTGAACTGGAGGAACTACCCGGCATCGAGCCGGTGTCTCGAGTCCCTCGCGCGGATCACCTACCCGGCGGCGCGGACCTACCTGGTGGACAACGCCTCCGCGGACGGCTCGATGGAACGCCTGACCGCCGAGTTCGCGAACCGTGGGATCGAGTTCCTGTGGAACGACGCGAACCTCGGCTTCGCGGCGGGCTGCAACGTCGGTGTCCGTCGCGCGCTCGCCGACGGCTGCGGGTACGTGCTCCTGCTCAACAACGACTGCGTGGTGGATCGCCCCGACTTTCTCGAGCACGGAGTGGCCGCGGCGGAGGCCGACCCGCGTGTCGGAATCGTCGGCGGCAAGATCCTGTTCTTCCCCGACACGACCCGGATCTGGAGCACCGGCGGCTGGATCGGACGCTGGGGAGACGAGCACCACGTCGGCCACGGCGAGACCGATCGCGGGCAATACGACACCGCGGCCGACCGGACGTTCATCTCCGGTGCGCTCATGCTGATCCGGCGCCGGGTGCTCGAGCGGCTCGGCGAGCTGCCCGAGGCGTACTTCTTCGGCAAGGAGGAGTGGGAGTACTCCACGCGCGCCATCAGGGCCGGCTTCGTGCTGCGCTACGAGCCTTCGTTCCGCGTGCTGCACGAAGCGAGCGATTCGCACGAGTGGACGGATCCGACCTACGTCTACAACGGCACGCTCTCGAAGGTGCTCTATCGTCGCCGCAATCTCTCGGCGCCGGCGTTCGCGCTGTGGTGGGCGGTGTTTCGCGCCTATCTCGAATTCCTCCTGCCGTTGCGTCACGCGCTCCAGCGCGGCCGCTTCCTGAAAGGCATGCCGTTCACGACCCTGCGTGCGGCGATGCGGTCGGCGGTGCGCGACGTGCCGGGCTGCGAGAAGGTGACGCTCGAGATGCTCGAGCGCTTTCGGCGCGACTCGGGACTGGTGACGTCGCCGCCCGGCCGGGCCGCCGGCGCGACCGAACGCGCCTGACGCACTTCGTTGGGGCCGCGACCCCCGGGGCGCGACCCTGGTTCCGGCAACGCGGGACGCGCCGGTTCTTGACGCCGGATTCGAGCGGCCCGTACTGTCCGCCGGCTCGGGCGGCCGCCTCATGGCCCTGATGCCGACGGTGCCGCACGCACCACGACCCTCCACGAGCCTCAGGATGCGGCAGACGCTCAACGAACTGCTCAGCCCCGAACTGCGAAGCTACTTCACCGCGGTGCGCGCTCACCTGCGGGGCGTCGTGTATTTCGTCGCCGGAGTCACGGTGGTCGCCGCGGCCGTCGCCCTGCTGCTGCCCCAGTGGTACCAGAGCGACTCCAGCGTGCTGCCACCCATGGAAGGCGCCGACAGTTTCGGGACCATGGCCAGCCTCGTCCAGAACGCCGCACTCAGCAAGATCGGGCTCCTGAGCACGCAGAGTCCCAGCGATCTCGCCGCCGAGATCCTGCGCAGCCGGCGGCTTCGCGAAGACCTCGTCAGGACGTTCGACCTGCAGAGCGTCTACGGGGCGAAGAACATGGACGTCGCCCTTCGCAAGCTTGGCCAGCACGTGCGCGTCGAAGTGGACAAGGCGGGCGTCGTGCACGTCGGCGTCGAGGATCGCCAGGCCACCCGTGCGGCGGACATGGCGAACCACCTCGTGGCCGGGCTCGACCGGTTCAATCGCGAGACGTACAGCACGCGCGCCAAACGCGTGCGCCTGTTCCTGGAAGAGCGTCTCGCGGATGTCTCGCGGCGCATGAACGAAGCCGAGGCCTCGCTCACGGCGTACGAGCGCACGCACAAGGTCGTGACCACCACCGAGTCCGCGGGCGTGAGCGGTCTTGCCGGCATCATGGCCGAACGCCTGAACCTCCAGGTCCGCCGCGCCTACGTCGCCAGCTTCAGCCGTGAGGACAGTCCGGCCCTGCAGGAGATCGACTCCGAAATGAGGGCGTTCGAGCGGGAACTGGCCAAGATGCCCGCGCTCAAGCAGGAGGGCGCCCGCCTGGCGCTCGACGCGGAGCTCCAGCGGCGGCTGTTCTCCCTCATCACCGCGCAGTACGAGGACGCGCGCGTCCAGGAAGCCCGCGACACGCCCACGATCACGGTGCTGGATCCGGCACGGCCCGCCCAGATGCGGGCCCGCCCCAGACGGTCGCTGATCGTCGCCGTGGCGACCCTCGTGTCGTCCGTGCTCGCGCTCGGCTGGGTATGGATCGAACGGCGTCGGGCGACGACCGCCTGAGAGGCCGGCGGTGAGCGACGTCCGCGTGGACCGGCCCGGCCCGCGGATCGCGGTTCCGCTGTGGCTGCTGGGTGCCGGCTTCGCCCTGATCAACGCGATCGGGCTCGGTGATCCTTCGCCCGGGAACCGCCTGCTGTTCGGCGCGGCGCTGGGGGTGGCGGTGCTCATCGCGACCGTGCTCGCCCCGTTCGCCGGATTCCTCGTGCTCTCCCTGTCCTGCGTCGTGAGCGTGGTCGTGTCGGTCGGCTCCGGCGAGCGGAACGTCATGCCGTTCGACGTGCTGCTCTTTCCATTGATCGTGGCGACCGTCCGGGAATGGATGCGGCGGCGGTCGCTTCCGATCGCGCAGCTCGACGCACGCTCCGCCGAGCTGGCGGGAACCGTTCGCCGGTTCACGCGATCGGCATGGCTCTACGTCGGCGCGGCCGCCGCCTCGCTGCTGGTCACGGTGTGGATGGGGGAGGCCGCCGGAGCGTTCGATTCGGCCCTCAAGCTCGGGCGGGTCGTGGAAGGCATGCTGGTCTTCGGGATCGGGCTCGCGACGATTCACAACGAACGCGATCTCGGCCGCGTGATCGGGGCCCTCGTCGTCGGGATGCTGCTGCTGGCCGCGGTGAACCTGGCGGGTTTCACCATGGCGCCGATCACCGCGGACAACACGCTCCGGCGCGCGGGCATGACCTGGTTCGTCAACGAGCCGGGCTGGTCCATCGGCGACCCGAACGAGGCCGGCATCGGCCTGCTGCTCGTCTGGGTCGTGCTCCTCGCCTGGCAGAGCCGCCGGGCGACCGCCTGGGGCTGGATCATGATGGCGCTGACGCTGGTCTTCATGTTCCTCACCCAGTCACGCAGCGGGCTGCTCGCCTGGTTCATGTTCACCCTGCTCACCTGGAGACGGATGCCGCGCCGGTTCCTCGTGACGGCGGCCGTCGGGATCCTGATCGTGGCGCCGTTCGTGGCGACCATCTGGTGGGAGCGAATGGCCCGCACGGTGTCGGCCGACCGTGGATCCTTCGAGGTCTACACGTCGCTGGTGCGGGTCTATGGCTGGTTCAGCGCCGGGCGCATGTTCCTTTCCCACCCGATCACCGGGGTGGGCTACCTCGGCTTCCGGCATTTCAGCGACCGCTTCAACGAGCTCGGCATCATGCTCGGTACCTGCGAGAACATGTACCTCGAGGTCGCCACGGGCATGGGGATCATCGGCATCGTCGTGTTCGCGCGCCTGTTCTGGCGGACGCTGAACCTTTCCGACGTGGTGGCCCGGCATGCCCCGCCCGACTCCTTCGCCGCGGCGCTCGCCCGCCTGCACAAGCCCTACTTCATCGCCCTGGCCATCTCGAACCTGACGGGCGACAACTGGGTCGGCCTCGCCGGGATCTCGCAGCTCGCCCTGTGGTGCCTGCTGCTGGTTCGTGCCGGGCAGCTCTCGCTTCGTCCCCGGGAACCCGCGTGAGCGGGGCGCCGGCGGGCCGCTCGGCGGGAAGCGAATTGTGAGCGCACCCATCCGGGTCGCCCATGTGGTGGCGACCGTCGGTCGCTCCGGGGTCGAGTCCTTCCTGCTGACGCTGCTGCCCTCGCTGCGGCACGAGGGGGTGGCCGCGACGTTGTTCGTGCCCGGCGAGGGGAACCTGACGACGAAGCTGCGGGCCCGGGGCGTCCCGGTCGAGCACGGCGCTCCGGTTCGAAAGCTCGACCTGCGCGCGGCTTCGCGCCTTGCCGCGGCGTGGCGGGGGCGGTTCGATCTGGTTCACGCGCACGGCCCGCGCGCCGCGTTCTGGGCCGAGCGTGCCGCGCGCAGGGCGGGCCTGCCCTTCGTGCTGACCGTCCACGAGCTTCGCTGGCAGAGCCTGCCGCGGGGACCGCGGCGCTCGGCATGGGTGTGGCTCGAATCGCGCGACATGCGCCGCGCCCGGGTGCTGACGACCGTCTCCGACGCCGCCCGGGGCGGCCTCGTCGCCTTCGATCCGTCGCTCGCACCGCGCATCGCGGTGGTTCATGCGGCGACCCCGCTGGCGCTGGACGGTGGCCCCGCCAGGATGGCCGCCCCATTCGTCCGTGGAGGCGCGATGCGCCTCGTCACCGTGGGCCGGTTCGGACCCGGAAAAGGTCAGGAGGTGCTGTTCGAGTCCCTCGCGCTCGCCCTGCAGGGGGGCCTCGACTTCGAGCTCGCGATCGTCGGACACGGACCCGGTGAAGCCGGCCTCCGGTCGCTCGCCTCCCGCCTGGGGATCGCCGACCGTCTGCGCTGGCACGGGCCGGACGCCGACGTCGCGGGACATCTGGCCGATGCGGATGTGTTCGTCACCACGACCCGCGCTGAAACGTTCGGCATCGCGGTGCTCGAGGCGATGCTCGTCGGGTTGCCCGTGCTCGCGACGGCGGTGGGCAGTCTGCCCGAGGTGGTGGAGGACGGCCGGACCGGGCAGCTCGTTCCCTTCGAGCCAGAGGCCACACTCGCGCACCGAGTCGCGCGCGAACTGCTCGAGTGGAACGCGGAGCGGGCGCTGGCGCGCGAGCGCGGCGCCGCCGGGGCGAGGCGGGCGCGTGAGCGCTTCTCGCCGGAAGCCCTGGCGCGGGGGATGGCACGCGTCTACCGCGAGACGCTGGCCGCGGCCGGGTCCGTCACCCGCGACGGTCCCTGATCCTCCCGGGCACAAGGCCGGTCCGTCCGGAGCTCGCATGCGATTTCCGCAAGGAGGGCCGCCCTTGCCGGGAGCGCGCTTACCGCCGCACGGCCCATTGACTTCGCCCGCCGGGCTTCCGTACCCTGCGTCGCGATTGAATGCAACGCGGCCCACGCTGCCCCCCGCGTGCCCGGCCCTGTCCGGTGCGTCCGGCTGGCCTGCGCGCCGTTGCACCGACATGAAGGGACGAACATGAAGATCCTGGTCACAGGAGGTGCCGGCTTCATCGGTTCGCATCTTTCGGAAGAGTTGCTGGGACGCGGACACGAAGTCTGGGCCCTGGACGACCTTTCGACCGGCCGAATCGAAAACCTCGAGTCCTTCCGGCACAACCCGCGCTTCCGCTTCCTCGAAGGCGACGTCATGGACTCCCCGCTCGTCCACGGGCTCGTCGCCCAGTGCGAGCAGGTGCATCACCTCGCGGCCGCGGTCGGCGTCAAGTACGTGCTCGAGAACCCGCTCAAGTCGCTGATCACGAACATCCGCGGCACCGAGGTGGTGCTGGAAGCCTGTGCCGAACACCGGCGCAAGGTGCTCATCGCCTCGAGCAGCGAGGTTTACGGCAAGGGCGCCACGGTGCCGTTCTCGGAGGACGACGACCGGCTGATGGGCCCGACGCACAAGCTCCGCTGGTCCTACGCGGCGGGCAAGACGGTGGACGAGAGCCTCGCGCAGGCCTACTACCAGCAGCACTCGCTGCCGGTGGTGATCGTGCGCTGTTTCAACACCTGCGGTCCGCGGCAGTCGGCGGCCTACGGCATGGTGATCCCGTCCATGGTGCAGCGGGCGCTCACGGGCCAGCCGATCCTGGTCTTCGGCGACGGCCAGCAGTCGCGCTGCTTCTCGGCGGTGCACGACGTGGTGCGCGGCATGCTGCTGCTCGCGGAAACGCCCGAGGCGGACGGCGAGGTGTTCAACATCGGCTCGGACGAGGAAATCACGGTCTTCGAGCTGGCCCAGCGCATCAAGCGCCTGTGCCGGAGTGATTCGGACATCGAGCTGATGCCTTACGACCGCGTGTACGGGCAATCGTACGAGGACATGCGCCGGCGGGTGCCGGACCTGCGGAAGATCCGGCGTTTCACCGGCTACCGTCCGCAGTACTCGCTCGACATGCTGCTCGAGACGACCATCCGCGACCACTGCGAGCAGATGCGGATTCCCTGCCCGGTGGGCGTCGCGACGGCCTGACGCCGTCCGACCCGTGGCCGTCTTCCCGCTGGGCGCGTTCCCGATCGCCCTGCTGGTGTCCTTCGCGGCGATGCCGCTCGTCGTCCGCCTCGCGTGGGCGACCGGCTATCTCGACCACCCCGAGGCGCGCAAGCTGCACACCTCGGCGACCGCGCTGCTCGGCGGCGCGGGGGTGTTCGCGGTGGCGCTGGCCGTTTGGGGCGCGGCGATGGCGGTCATGCCGCACACACCGTCGGACTGGGAGGCCTACTACCTGCTGTTCGGCGCGGGCATCGCGCTCGGGCTGGGCCTGTGGGACGACCGCTTCGGCATGTCGCCGCAGATCAAGATGCTGGGGCAGGCCGCGGCCGCGACCATGATCATCGCGGGCGGCGCGGTGCCGGAACTGGGCCTGCCGGCGGGCGTCGAGGGCATCCTCGCGCTGGTGGCGCTGGTGGCGCTCATGAACGCCGTGAACTTCCTCGACAACATGAACGGCATGGTGGGCGGCCTCGCGGCGATCGCGCTGCTGGGCTTCGCCTGGACCAGCTTCGAGCGGGGGGCGAACGGCGTCGCGGCGGCCCAGCTGGCGCTGGCGGGGGCCTGCCTGGGGTTCCTGCCGCACAACTTCCCGAGGGCGCGGCTGTTCCTGGGCGACGCGGGAAGCCTGCTCTTGGGTTATAGTCTCGGCGCTTCGGCCCTGCTGGCGATGAAGTCCGCGCCCGCGGGCTGGGGCCAGGCCGGCCCGGCGATCATGCTGGCGTACCCGGCGTTCGATCTCGTCTTCGTGGTCGTCACCCGTGTGCGTGACGGCCGCCCGGTGCAGCAGGGCGGCAAGGACCACAGCAACCACCGACTCGCGAGTGTCCTCAAATGTCCGATTCGAACCGTCCTGATGATCTGGCTCAGTGGGGCCGTCCTATGCGCCGCCGGAATCGCTACGCTGCGCCTCAATCGGCCGATCCCAACGCTCCTCCTGTCGGTCCCGTTGACGATCCTGCTCTTCTGGAGCGGGCTGCGACTATCGTCCGTGCCGATCGCCCGGCCGTCCCCGCCGGCGAGGTGATCGGCGCCCCGCGCCCGGCGCGGCAGCGCATCCAGCAGGAGCCGGACGACCTCGACTTCCAGCTTCGCGACCTCGTCGGCTTCATGGCGAAGGGTCTGGTGGATCATCCGGGCGACGTGGTCGTCGAGATCCTCTCGGCGGGCGACGACGGCGTGCTCGAGCTGCACGTGAACCCGGACGATCTCGGGCACGTGATCGGCAAGCAGGGGCGCACCGCGCGCTCGCTGCGCCTGGCGCTCGGCGCGGCGGCGGGACGCATCGACCGCCGCATGACGCTCGAGATTGCCGACTAGGCTGGTCTTCCTCGGCCGCGTCGGTCGGACGCACGGCGTGGCGGGTGAGGTGTACGTGGATCGCACGTCGCTCGGGCCCGAGGCATGGCTGGCGGTGGGCCGGCTCGAGTGGCGCGGCCGCGGCGGGCAGGCGCGGCGCCTGGATCTCGAGGCCATGCGCCCGACGCACGACCGGCTGCTCGCGACCTTCCGGGGCGTCGGCGATCGCGAATCGGCGGCCGGGCTGACCAACGGCGAGCTGTGGGGCGACGCGGACCGGCTGCCCGATCCCGGCCCGGGCGTGGCGTACACGTTCCAGCTCGTCGGCCTGCGCGTGGTGGGGACGGACGGCGCCGAACTCGGCGTGGTGCGGGACCTGTCGTTCGCGGGGGCCCAGCCTCTCTACGTCGTCGAGCACGGGGGCCGCGAGCGGTTGCTGCCGGCCTACGAACCGTTCCTCAAGCGGGTGGATCTCGACGCCGGCGTCATCACGGTCGAGCTGCCGCCCGGTCTGCTGGAGATCTGACGGTCGTGCGGGTGACGATCGTCACCATCTTCCCGGAATGGTTCACGAGCCCGTTCGCCGAGGGCATGATCCGCGTCGCCCGCGAGGCCGGACGGCTCGAGCTCGAGGTCGTGAACCTGCGCGCGTTCACGGACGACACGCACCAGAGCGTGGACGACGCGCCGTTCGGCGGCGGACCGGGCATGATCCTGAAGATCGAGCCGGTGGACCGTGCGCTGCGCGCGCTGGCGTTGCCGCCCAGGGGCGGGCGGCCGGCCGGGACGAAGGTCGCGCTCACCTCGCCGCAGGGCCCGCGATTCACGCAGGAGACGGCGATCGCCTGGGCGGCGCTCGAACACCTCGTGCTCGTCTGCGGGCGCTACAAGGGCGTGGACGAGCGCGTCGCACGCCACCTCGCGGACGAGGAGTTCTCGGTCGGCGACTTCGTGCTCTCGGGCGGCGAGCCGGCGGCGCTGTGCGTGGTGGACGCGGTGGCGCGGCTGCAGGAAGGCGTCGTGGGCACGTTCGACTCGGTCGAGAGCGACTCGTTCCATTCCGGGCTGCTCGACTGCGACTACTACACGCGGCCGGCGGACTACGGCGGCTGGAAGGTGCCCGAGGTGCTGCTCTCCGGGCACCACGCGCAAATCGCGAAGGCGCGTCGCGAGGAGGCGCTGCGGCGCACGCTCGAGCGCCGGCCCGACCTGCTCGAGACGGCGGCGCTGACCGACGAAGACCGCAAGGTCCTGCGGCGGCTCGCGCGCGGGAAGGACCCCGGGGCGTGAGCGCGCGCGCGCAGGGAAGCGCGGCGGACGTCGCGACGCGGCCGGCCGGGCCGCTCGTCGCGGCCGCGGGCGCGGCGTTCGTTCTGTTCGCCTTCGTGCTGCCGGGCTCGATCGCGCCGATGGGAATCGGCGCGGCGCTGTGCGGCGCGCTGACGATCGCGGCGATCGCCAGCGGGCGGGCGCGCTGGCCATACACGCCGGTGAACCTCGCCTGGCTCGGCTGGCTGCTCGCGCTGCTGCTGTCGGCGGTGTTCGCGGTGGACCGCGGCGCGAGCCTTCCGCGGCTCGGCAAGGGCTTCATGCCGCTGCTCGTCGGGCTCGCGGCGCTGCACGGCGCCGACCGCCGAACGGGCGAGCGCGCGCTCGCGGCCTACCTCGCGGCGTCGGGGGTGGTGGCCGCGCTCGGCATCGGCCTGTGGCTCGCGCACGGCGCGAGCTTCGAATCGCGCGCGCGCGGGCTCTCGGGCCACTACATGACGTTCGCCGGCCAGCTTCTGCTCGAGCTGCCGGTCGCGCTCGGCGTGGCGCTTCTCGCACGCGGGAGGCGCTGGCGGCTGGGCGCGGCCGCGGTCGCGGTGGTCGGGCTGGTGGCCCTCGCGGCGACGTTCACGCGCAGCGCCTGGATCGGCCTGCTCGTCTCGGGCGCGGTGCTCCTCGGCGCGTGCGCGCCGCTCGGGCTCGTGGCGCTCGCGCTGCTGGCGGTCGCGGCCTGGTTCCTCACGCCCGGCACTCTGGGCGAGCGCGTTCGCAGCGTCTTCGATCCGGCGAACAAGTGGAACGAGGAGCGCATGCACATGTGGGACGCCGGGCTGCGCATGTTCCGCGACCATCCGCTGACGGGCGTGGGCCTGCAGGACCTGCACGCACTCTACGACCGCTACCGCTCGCCGGCCGCGGTCGAGCGCGCGGGCCACCTGCACAACGTCGTCGTCCAGATCGCCGCGACGATGGGCGTGGTCGGGCTGGCGGCCTTCACCTGGCTGTACGGCTCGCTGGTCAGTGCCGCGTCCGCGGGGCTGCGGCCGCTGGTGAAGCGTCGCGGGCTCGCGGCCGGGCTCAAGCTCGGCGTCACCGCCGCGCTCGCGGGCTTCCTGGTCGCGGGCTTCTTCGAATGGAACTTCGGCGACGAGGAACTCCTCTACCCGCTGTTCACGCTCGTCGGCCTGGCGTGGGCGGCGGGCGCGTGGGACGGGCCGGAGGCCTGATGCGCGTCGCGCTGGTGCACGACTGGCTGACCGGAATGCGCGGCGGCGAGCGGGTGCTCGAGCGCGTCGCGCGGCTGTTTCCGCAGGCGCCGATCTTCACCCTCGTCTGGAACCGCGGCTCGGTGTCGGCCGAACTCGAAGCGCACCCGATCCGCACCTCCTTCCTGCAGGGCCTGCCCGGGGCGGCCCGGCACTACCGCAACTTCCTGCCGCTCTTCCCGCGAGCGATCGAGAGCTTCGACCTCTCGGGCTTCGACGCGGTGATCTCGACGAGCCACGCGGTCGCCAAGGGCGCGCGCGCGGGCCCCGGAGCGTTCCACCTCAGCTACATCTTCACGCCGATGCGCTACGTCTGGGATCTGGAGGACACCTACTTTCCGCCGGGACGCTTTCCGTGGCCGCTGTCGGCGTACGTGAAGCGTACGTGCGCGAGGTTGCGCGACTGGGACCGCCGCACCGCGGACCGCGCACACCTCCTGCTCGCGGACTCGGCGTACGTCGCCGGTCGCATTCGCCGCCACTGGGGACGCGACGCCGAGGTGGTGACGCCGCCGGTGGACGTGGACCGTTTCACCGCGGGAACGGGCGCGCGCGAACGCTACCTGCTCGCCGGGGCGTTCGCGCCCTACAAGCGCGGCGATCTCGCGCTCGCGGCGTGCGCGCGACTGGGGCGGCCGCTCACGGTCGCGGGCAGCGGGCAGGAGCGCGCGCGGCTCGAGCGGCTCGCGCCGCCGGGCAGCGTGTTCCTCGGCTGGGTCGCCGAGGCCGGGATGCCGGGCCTTTACGCGTCGGCGCGCGCGCTGCTCTTTCCCGGCGAGGAGGACTTCGGGATCATGCCGGTCGAGGCGATGGCGAGCGGCACGCCGGTCGTCGCCTACGGGCGCGGCGGCGCGCTCGAAACGGTCGGTCGCGGCGCGGACGCCGCGGCGCTGGCGGAGGTCGCGGCCGGCGGCATCGCGCGTGTGCCGGGCGGCGTGCTCTTCGGCACGCAGTCGGCGGACTGTCTCGCGGCCGCGATCGCCTGCCTCGAAGCGACGCGCTTCGATCCGCACGAGCTGCGCGCGCTCGCGGCGCCGTTCGCCGCCGAAGTCTTCGACGAGCGCTTCCGCGCGGCGTTCGAGCGCGGGCTCGCCACACGGCGCGCGGGGGCGGCATGACGCGCGGCCCCGGCGGGGCGCGGACCGGCCCGGACGAACCTGGCGCCCGCCCTCGCGACACGCGGCCCGGCGCCGACGACGCACGGCCCGACCACCGCACCGATCGGCAAGACCGCGCGATCCTGGCCGAACTCGCCGCGCACGCGCGCGCCGGCATGCCCGAGATGCTGCAGTTCGGAAGCCTCGCCTCGGCGCACCAGTACCTGCCGCTCCATCGCCTGTGGCGCCGGAACGTCCCCGCGGGCGCGGAGGTCCTGGACTGGGGCGCGGGCAACGGGCACTTCTCGTACTTCCTCGTCCGCGGCGGCTGGCGGGCGACGGGCTTTTCGTTCATGCCCTTCCTTTACGAGCCGTGGCTGCCGAAGTCGCCGGCGTACCGTTACGTGCCCGGCAGCGAGTCGGAGCCGGTGAAGCTGCCGTTCGCGGACGCCTCGTTCGACGCGGTCGCCTCGATCGGCGTGCTCGAGCACGTGCGCGAGACGGGCGGCAACGAGCCGGGCAGCCTCGGCGAGATCGCGCGGGTGCTGCGGCCCGGCGGCGTGTTCGTCTGCTGGCACTTTCCCAACCGCTGGAGCTGGATCGACTCGATCGCCCGGCACGTGCCCGGCAAGCACCGGCACTTCTGGCGCTACACGCGCGACGACATCCGCGGCCTCGTCGCCGGCGCGGGCCTCGAGCTGCTCGAGACGCGGCGCTATGGCGTGATCCCGCGCAACAACGCCCACCGCCTGCTCGGGCCCGCGCGCGACGCGGCGTGGGCCGCGGATCTCTGGGACGCGGTGGACGACGCGCTGTCGTGGCCGCTCAACGCGGTCGCGCAGAACCACTGTTTCGTGGCGCGCAGGCCGGTGGGCTGAGGCGGGCATGCTCCGGCGCATCGCGGCGCATTCGCTGCTGTTGCTGACGGGCGAGGGGTTCTCGCGAGGGCTGACGTTCGTGACGACCGTCGTGCTCGCGCGCGTGCTCGGCCCCGGGGCCTTCGGCGTGCTCGCGTTCGCGCAGGCGCTGCTCGGCTACGCGCTGCTCGTCGGCGACGGCGGCCTCGCGACCCACGGCGTGCGCGCGGTCGCGAACGCGCCGGCCGAGGCACGCGCGGCGTGGACCGGACTCGCGACGGTGCGCCTCGGGCTCTCGACCGCGGCGCTGGCGATCGCCATGCTCGCGGCGTGGGCGCTGCCGGCGGAGCCGCTCGTGCGCACGGTCGCGCTCGTGACGCTGGCGGCCGCGCTGCCCACCGCGCTCCTGCCCGACTGGACACTGCGCGGCCTGCAGCGCATGGGCCGCGCGGCCGTGCTCAACGCCGTGCCCGCCGCGGTGACGCTGGTGCTGGTGCTGGCGTGCGTGCACGCGCCGGGAGACGTCCCGCTCGCGGCGCTCGCGCGGACCGCCGGCTCCGCGGCCGCCGCGGTCCTCGGCATGGTGTGGATGCGTCGCTGGCCGTTCACGCGCGCGGCGCAGCAGGAGGGGGCCGCGTGGCGCTCCGCGCACGGCGGCACGGTGCTGATGCGCGCCGGAGCCACGATCCTCGCCGCGAACCTCGCGGTGCTCGTCTACAACAGCGCCGACCAGCTCCTGCTCTTCGCGCTGGCCGACGAGCGCGCGGTCGGGCTCTACGGCGGCGCGTACCGTATCCTGCAGCTGCCCTTCGCGGCGTTCTACGCGCTCACGGCCGCCTCGCTGCCCGCGCTGAGCGCGGCGATGCGAGACGACCCGGCGGGCGCCCGCCGCACCGCCGCGCGGCTCGAGTGGCTGGGGCTCGCGGCCGGCGCCGCGCTCGCCGCGGCGCTCCTGTGGGTGCGCGCCCCGCTCCTGCAGGCGCTCTACGGTCCGGGGTATGCTGCCGCAGCGCCCGCGCTCGGGGTGCTCGCGCTCGCGATCCCGCTCGATTTCGCGGTGTCCGTGCGCGGTCTCGCGGCGATCGCGGCCGGGCGGGAGCGCACGAACCTGGTTCTCGCGGCGATCGGTGCCGCCGCGAACGTGGCCGCGAACCTCGTGCTCATTCCGCGCGCGGGGATCGTCGGGGCCGCGTGGGCGACGGTCGGCACCTACGTGGTGCTCTACCTGCTCTATCGGGCGTTCCTCGATCCGGGGGAGAAGCGATGACAGGCCGGTTCCGCGAGCGCCTCTATGGCGCGTACTACAGCACCACCTTCGCGCGCGCGAACCCCGCCACGGACGCGGACTACCGCATGCGCGCGCGCATCCTGCGGCAGGTCCTGCTGCCGCACCTGCCGGCGTCGCGGGACGCCCGCCTCCTCGATCTCGCCTGCGGCAACGGCTACGCGGTGCACATGCTGCGCGAGGCCGGCTACACGAATGTCCGGGGCGTGGACCTGAGCGGCGAGCAGGTTGCGCTCGCCCGGCGGCGGGGCCTGCCGGTCGAAGAGGGCGACGCGTTCCGCACGCTCGAGGGCGAATCGGCGAGCTGCGACGCGATCCTCGCGCTCGACTTCATCGAGCACCTCGACCGCGACGAACTGCTCGCGTTCTTCGACCTCGCCCGCAAGGCGCTGCGCCCCGGCGGGCGGCTGGTCGTGAAGACGGCGAACGCCAACTCCCCGATCGCGACGCGCCTGCGCTGGGGCGACCTCACGCACGAACAGCTGTTCACCGAGAACTCGCTGCGCGCGGCGTTCCAGGTCTGCGCGCTCAAGCCCCTGTTCATCGGCGGCCAGCGCTACCGGCCGTTCACGGTGGGGGGTTGGGCGCGGCTCGCGGTGGCGAGCGTCGGGCGCTGGCTGTGGGGCATGTACCTGATCGCCGACCTGGGCCGCGAGGGCGTCGGCGTGCCGACCGAGTTCGACCTCGTCGGCGTGGCCGAGCCCGCCTGAGCCGCGAGCGGCCCGTGCGCGTCTGCTGGGTGCTGACCGATCTCTCGGGCGGCGGAGCCGAACGCCTGCCGCTCCGGCTCGCGCCGGCGCTCACGCGCGCCGCGCTCGAGATCGTGCTGCTCAAGGACCGCGTCGAGCACGACGTGCCCTCCGGTGTGACGGTGCGCACGCTCGGGCCGGCGCGTCGCTCCCTCGCGTCCGGCGCGCCGCGCCTGGTCGCGGGCCTGCGCCACGCGGCGAGAGGCGCGGACCTCGTGGTCGGCGGGCTGGAACTGGACGCGACCTGCTTCGCGGTGGCGTGCGCGGCGCTGGCGCGCCGCCCGGTCGTGGCGGTGGTGCACACCGACCTCGAGCGGACCTACGCCCACTTCCGCCTGCCGGGCGCGCAATGGTGGGTCTACGGCCGCGCGCTCGCCGCCTGCCGCCGCGTCGTCGCCGTCTCGCCCGAGGCGCTCGCCGCGGCGCGGCGACTCGGCGTGCCGGACGAGCGGCTGGTCGAGATCCCGAACCCCGCGCCACCCGCGCCGCTCGCCGCCCGCTCCCCGCGCGTCGCCGGCCAGCCGTTCAGGTTGCTCGCGGTCGGCCGGCTCGTTCCCGAGAAGGCGCACGATCTGCTGCTCGATGCGCTCGCCCGCGTCGCGGATCGTTCGATTTCGCTCACGCTACTCGGCGACGGGCCGCTCCGGGCCGCACTCGAGGGGCAGGCCGCGAGCCTCGGGCTCGGCGGGCGCGTCCGGTTCGCGGGCTTCGTTCGCGACCCCGCGCCCGAGATGGCTCGCGCGCATGCGTGGGTGCTGACCTCGCCGGCCGAAGGCCTGCCGCTCGCGCTGCTCGAAGCGATGCAGGCGGGACTGCCGATCCTTTCGACGCGCTGCGGCCGCGCGGTCGAAGGCCTGCTCGAGGGCGAGCCGACTGCGGGCGTGCTGGTGGATGCGGGCGACGCGGCGGCGCTGGCCGCCGCGATCGACGCGCTCGCCGCCGACGAGCCGCGCGCGGCGGCGCTCGGCGCGGCGGGCCGCGAACGGGTGCGCCCGTTCACGCCCGATGCCCTCGCGCCGCGGTGGGAGCAGGTCTTCGAGGAGGCCGTGCGATGACCGGGGCGCAGCGCATCAGTGCGATCGTGCCGTCGCTGGACCGCCCGGACTGGCTGGCGCGCTCGCTCGCCGCCCTGGCGGCGGCGCAGCCGGGCTTCCACGAGGTCGTCGTCGCGGACCAGTCGCGCGGACCCGAGGCGCGGGAGTTGTGCGAACGCTTCGGGGCGCGCCACCTGGGACTCGCCGAACGCGGTCTGTCGCGCGCGCGCAACGCCGCGCTGCAGGTCGTGACCGGCGACTGGGTGGCGTTCCCGGACGACGATGCGACCGTCGCGCCCGACTTCGTCGCGGCGTTCGCCCGCGCCATCGCGCATTCGCCCGGGGCGGCTTTCGTCTGCGGCCACGTGACCTACCCCTCGGGCCGGACGATGCAGCCGGGCATGGACGGCCGGGCGCGCCCGCTCGCGGACGTCGAGGACGTCCTGCGCACCGCAGTTAGTCCCGGGCTGGTCGTGCGCCGCGAGGCACTCGAGCGCGCGGGCGGCTTCGACGAGCGCCTGGGCGTCGGCGCCGAGTACCCGAGCGGAGAGGAGTCCGACCTGCTGATCCGCCTTCTCGCGAGCGGTGAGACCGGCGCGTACGCTCCCGAGGTGCGCGTGGACCATCCCGACCCGTTCGAGATCCGCGACGACGCCGGTGCCCTGCGCCGCATGAGCTCCTACGGCCGCGGCTGGGGCGCGCTGTTCGCCAAGCACTCGGGGGGCCCCGACGGCGATCGCTTCGCGCGCCTGCAGCGCCGCTACGAGCGGCGGGCATGGCTCGGGGCGTTCGCGTTCGCGCTGCGCCTCGACCTGCGGCGCATGCGCGAGTACGCCGCCGCCCATCGCGGCCGCCGCGAAGGGTGGCGCGACTGGCTGGCGAGGGAGGGGCGCACATGAACGTCGCGCTCGACGCCCGCAAGCTGTTCGACGGCGGCATCGGCACGTACATCCGCGGCGTGCTCGGGGCGCTCGCGCGCGACGTTCGCGGCGACGCGTTCACGGCGCTCGTGGACCCGCGGGACGCCGGCCGGGTCGCCTGGCCGGGTCCGGTGGCCGAGCGGACCGCGAGCGCGGGCAAGTACGGGCTCTCCGAGCACTGGGTCGTGCCGCGCGAAGCGCGCGCCGCCGGCGCGAAGGTGCTGCACGCCCCGCATTACACGCTGCCGCTGCTCTGGAACGGACCCGCCGTGGTCACGATCCACGACCTGATCCACCTGCGCTTCCCGCAGTTTCACCCGCCGGGCGCCGCGCTCTACGCGCGCGTCGTCGCGGGCGCCGCGGTGGCGCGCGCGCGCGTGGTGCTGGCCGATTCGGAGTTCACGCGCGAGGACGTGATCGAGCTGCTCGGCGCGAATCCCGACCAGGTCCGCGTGGCCTATCTCGCCGCGCCCGAAGGCCTGGCCGCGCCGCCGCCCGGGGCGGTCGCGGCGTTCCGCGCCGCGCGCGGGTTGCCCGCCGACTACGTCCTGTATGTCGGCGCCCGCAAACGCCACAAGAACCTCGGGCTGCTCTTGCGGGCATGGGCGGCGATGCGCGGGAGCGAACGCCCACCGCTCGTCCTGTCCGGCGCGCCGTGGCCCGCGGACGACCGGCACGCGCACCTCGCGGCGGCGCTGGGCGTCGCGAAGCACGTGCACTTCGCCGGCGAGTCGCGCGACGACGGGTCGCTCGCCGCGCTCTACGCCGGCGCGGCGCTCTACGCGCACCCGGCGCTGTGCGAAGGCTTCGGCCTGCCGCCGCTCGAGGCCATGGCCTGCGGCACGCCGGTGCTCTCGAGCGACGCCGGCTCGCTCCCCGAAGTGGTCGGCGACGCCGCCCAGCTGCTTCCGCCGCGCGACCCGGCGGCCTGGGCGCATGCGATCACGAGCCTGCTCGGCAGCCCCTCGCGCCGCGACGGCCTGGTCGCCCGCGGCCGCGAGCGCGTGAAGCGCTTCTCATGGGCGAAAACCGCCGAAGCCGCCCGCGCCGCCTACCACGCGGCGGCGGCGGAGTAGGCGACCGCACCCGCGAAAGCCCCGGGCGGCCCGCGATGCAGGCGAACGCACCCGCGAAAGCCCCGGGCGGCTCGCGATGCAGGCGACCGCACTCGCGAAAGCCCCGGGCGGCTCGCGATGCAGGCGACCGCACTCGCGAAAGCCCCGGGCGGCCCGCGATGCAGGCGAACGCGGTGCGTCCGAGGAGCCGCGAAGCCAGGGATGGCGGGAGCGGCGACTGGATGCAGCGAGAGCGAGGCAGGATGCCGAGCCGAGCGGGCCGCGTTCGCCTGCATCGCGGGCCGCCCGGGGCGCCCGCCGCGAGCCGGTGCCCGTCGCGAACCGGCACCGTCGCGAACCGGCACCGTCGCGAGCCGCCTCAGTACGCCGACGCGTCGCGGAACACGCGCACGACCGTCAGCAGCAGGATCCGCACGTCGAACCACAGCGACCAGTGCTGGACGTAGAACAGGTCGTACTCGATGCGCCGCGCCAGCGGCGTGTCGCCGCGCAGGCCGTTGACCTGCGCCCAGCCCGTCATGCCCGCCTTCACGTGGTGCCGCAGCATGTAGCGCGGGATCGAACCGCGGAAGTCCTCGACGAAACGCGGCTGCTCCGGCCGCGGTCCCACCAGGCTCATGTCGCCGGCGAACACGTTCCACAGCTGCGGCAGCTCGTCGAGCGAGAGCTTGCGCAGCCACGCGCCCAGCTTCGTGCGCCGCGGGTCGTCCTTCGTCGTCCACGCGACACCGGCCGCCTCGGCGTCCACTCGCATGCTGCGGAACTTGAGCATGCGGAAGCGCCGCCCGTTCATGCCGACGCGTTCCTGCGCGTAGAAGACCGGACCCGGTGAATCGAGCCGGACCAGGATCGCGAGCAGCAGAAGGATGGGGGAGAGCAGCACCAGTCCGAGCCCCGAGCCGGCGAGGTCGAACGCGCGCTTCACGACCGCGTTCCAGCCCTGCTCGGGACTGTCGGTGACGAGCACCACCGGCAGCCCGTCGAAGTCCTCGACGCTGGGGTTCAGGCGGAACGCGCTCGTCAGGTCGGGCACGAGCCGCACCGAGGCCGTCGAGTCGGCGAGCAGCCGGAGCGCCTCCTCCTCGGCCTGCCACTCGGGCCGTGCGAGCGCCAGATAGATGAGCTCCGCGCCCTCCTCGCCGGCCAGGCGCGGCAGATCCGCGATGGACCCGAGCACCCTCGCGCCGTGGACGGTCGCGCCGACCTGCGCGGTGTCGGCCGCGACCAGCCCGTGCACGCGCAGCCCGAAGTCGGAGTGCCGGCGGATCTTCTCGAGCACGACGCCGGCAAGCTCGCCGGTGCCGACGACCAGCACGTGGCGCAGGTTGTGGCCGCTCTTGCGCAGGCCTCGAAGCATGAGCCGCAGGACGACTCGGCTCGCGCACAGCACGAGCGATCCGGTGAGGAAGAAGATCAGGATCACGAGACGCGACAGCTCGCCGCGCGAAAGGTAGGAGCCGATCGCCGCGAGCGCGCTGATGACGAGCATGGACTGGACCAGCGAGAGCAGCTCGGACCCGAGCCTCGCGGTTCGCGCCGAGCGGTACAGGCGCAGCGTCCGCAGCACGAGCAGCGCGCTCGGCACCAGTACGGCCCCGCTCCAAAGATAGAGCGACAGCGGCGCGAGCCCGCGCGGCGCCGGGAGGCCGAGGCCGTGGAAGCGCAACCACCAGGCGAGCAGCCACGAGCCGCCGATCAGGACGGCGTCCACGGCGAACATCGCGGAGGCGAAGAGTTGCCGGCTTCGGGCGAACATCGCGGCGCAATGTAGCCGAAAGGGCGCGGCGCCGGAATCGGGGCGGAAGTAGCGCCGGTGCGAGCGGCGCGCGGAAGGACGATTCGATTCGGAGGCCGCTGGACAGGGTTGAAGCCGCCCGCTGCCCCGAGACCGCGAGTGCGTCGCCGCCGCCCGCGCACTCCCCGACGTCTCCCTCGAAAACCGCGTGAAGCAAACCCTCCGAACCCTCGCCCCACCGGCGCCCGCAAGGAACATCCCCAGGCGGGCAGCCCCGCATGACCCCATCAGCACGGGAAGTGTGTACGCGACAGGAGCCGGGGCCGCGGCGCGCTCGATGGCCTCGCTGCGAAGCGCTTCCGTAGCCAGGGATGGCGGTGGAAGCGCCCAGCGAGGAGGGCAAGGCGGCAGGATGCCGCCGCCCGACGGCGAGGCCATCGAGCGCGCCGCGGCCCCGGCGACGCTCTCGCGATGGCCGCGACCAGCGAGCTGGCGGCTTCATTCGTCCTGCCGCCGCCGGCGTCCGCGCGTCTGCTCATGAACATGGATCGCGATCGCCGCACACCGCGACCATGGCGCCATCCCGCGCCGATCCCATATGCTCCCGGCAGGCCAACCCGGAGTCCTTGCAACGATGCGTCGCTCGGTCGTCATCCTGTCGTGCCTGCTGCTCGTCGCCAGCGCGTCGTGCGGCAAGTCCAGCCGTCCCGTTGCCGCCGTGCCCGGGGCGCCGCCGCCCGCCGACTCCCCGGCCAACGCCGTGCGGCTTCTCGAGTGGAGCTGGCAGCGGCGCGACTGCGATGCACTCCCGCCGCTCTTCACGGACGACTATCGCTTCGTCTTCGCCGCCGGCGATTCGGCCGGCGGCGCATACTCCGTGACGCCGTGGGTGCGCGCGGACGAGCTGGCGGCGTCCTGCGGCGCCTTCGGGCAGGCCGTGGACATCGACGTGAACCTCGGCCCTCCGCTCGCCGAGCTCCCCGACGACCGACCGGGCAGGAACCCGGTCTGGCACCGGTCCATCCGCGCGCCCGTGAGCCTCAAGGTCACGGTGGACCGCGGCGGCGGACCCGAACTCGTCGAGGTCCATGGCTACGCCAGGTTCTACTTCGTGCGCGGCGATTCGGCCGCGATCCCCGCCGAGCTCGCGGCCCGGGGCGTTCGCCCCGACTCGACCCGCTGGTGGATGGACCGCTGGGAGGACGAGACCCTGCCGGAGGGCGTGCGGGCAAATCCGACGCAGACCCGCACCTGGGGTTCGATCAAGGCGCAGTTCCGCCCGCCCGCCGTGTGAACCCGCTCGCGCTGCGTTGCCCGGCCCGCTAAGGTTCGCGGCATGAGCGAGCCAGTCGTTTCCGTCCGCATCCGCCGCCTGCCGCACGCCGGCGACCTGCCGCTGCCCGCCTACGAAACGCACGGGGCCGCCGGCATGGACGTGCGCGCGGCCGTGGAGCAGCCGCTCACCCTCGCGAGCGGCGCCATCGCGCTCGTTCCCACCGGCTTCGCGATCGAGGTGCCGGAGGGCTTCGAGATGCAGGTGCGCCCGCGCTCGGGGCTCGCCGCGAAGCACGGCATCACGCTGCCCAACAGCCCGGCGACGATCGACTCCGACTATCGCGGCGAGATCCGGGTGATCGTCCAGAACCTCGGCCCCGAGCCGTTCGTGATCGAGCGCGGCATGCGCATCGCTCAAATGGTGCTGCAGCGCGTTCCGCGGGTGGCGTGGATCGAGAGCGACGAACTGACCGCGACCTCACGCGAGGGCGGCGGATTCGGCCACACCGGGGTGAAGTAGAGGCGCCCGCGCCCGGCCGCCGTGCGCCTTGCGCCTCCCCCCGGGCTTCCCCTAGACTGCCCGCCCGCTTCCGTGGCCCGGCCTGTCGGGCTCATTGGCACTGAAAGGAGCCCGGTCATGGGCCTGATCCAGAAAGTCGAGAACGCGCACCTCAAGAGCGAGGTTCCCGACCTCCGTCCCGGCACCACCGTCGAGGTGAGCGTGCGCGTGATCGAGGGAGACAAGGAACGCCAGCAGAAGTTCCGCGGCGAGGTCACGAACGTGCGCGGCGCGGGGCTGCGCCGGACGTTCACGGTCCGCAAGATGTCCGAGGGCATCGGCGTCGAGCGCACCTGGCCGCTGCACTCGCCGTCCATCGCGGACATCAAGGTGATGGGCCAGAAGAAGGTCCGCCGCGCGAAGCTGTTCTATCTGCGCAAGAAGAAGGGCAAGGCCGCCCGCCTGAAGGAGAAGGCCGGCGCCTCGACGAACGAGTGACCCTCGGGCGCTGGCGACGCCTCGCGAGTGCCGAAGCCCGGATCGCCGGGCGCTCCGGCACGATCGCCGGGGTGGATGAGGCGGGTCGCGGCCCGCTCGCCGGTCCGGTGGTGGCCGCGGCGGTGGTGCTCGATCTGTCGCTCGACTGGGACGGGCTCGACGACAGCAAGCAGGTCCCCGCGCGCAGGCGCGAGGAAGTGTTCGCCCGGGTGCTGCAAGGCGCCCGGGCTTTTCGCTGGTGCGTCGCCGGGCCGCGCACGATCGAGCGCGTCAACATCCGCCGCGCGACGCTCGGCGCGATGGCCCGCTCGGTCGCGGGGCTGCCGGTCGTTCCGGAGTGCGTGCTGGTGGACGGCAACGACGAGGTGCCGGACCTCGCCTGCGAGCAGCGCGCGGTGGTGGACGGCGACGCGACCTGCCTGTCCATCGCGGCCGCGTCCATCGTCGCGAAGGTCGTGCGCGACCGGATCATGACACGGCTCGACCGTGTCTGGCCCGCCTACGGCTTCGCGCAGCACAAGGGCTACGGCACGCCCGAACACCTGGCGGCACTCCGCGCGCACGGGCCGTGCCCGGCGCACCGGGCGACCTACGCGCCCGTGATGGCGCTGGAGCTGCCCCTGGGCTGAGGCGCTCGCCGCCTCGCCGCCGGACGCACGGTGAGCCCCGGAACGTGACGCCGCGCCTCTTCACGATGGGCTTTCTGCTACCTTTCGGCCCTCAACTGCCCCCGCGGGAGCGACACGCATGGGACTGTCCCAGGATCGTGGCCGCGCGGGCGAGGATCTCGCAGCGGCCTACCTGCGGCTCGCCGGGCTGCGGCCGGTCGGGCGCAACCTCCGGCTCGGCGGGGTGGAAGTGGACGTGGTGGCGGACGACGGCGCGACGCGCGTGCTGATCGAGGTGCGGCTGCGCAGCCGCGGCGACTTCGGCGGCGCGGCGGCGACGGTGGACCGACGCAAGCGGGAACGGCTGGCGCGCGCGGCGCTCGCGCTCGCGCAGCAGGGCTATTCGCGCATCCGCGTGGACGTTGTGACCGTGGACCTGGACCCCGACGGCGCACGCCTCACGCACTATCGCAACGCAATCACGGAGTGATTCGTAAGCGTCGCTCATGGTGAAGATCCCCCGCATCGGACGACTCCGAATGCCCCGGCTGGGCGCGGGCAACTGGCGCGCGCGGCTGCGCGCCCAGCGCCGCTGGTGGCGCGCCCGGCTCCGGCAGATGGCCGGCGACCACGAGGTGCTGTTTCCCGCCGAGGGCGGGGGCGTCGTCGCGGTCGAAACGCTGACCGGCGAGCAGGCCGACGGGCCGCGCATCGCCATCCTGCACGCGACCGCCGGCAGCGGGCACAAGAGCGCCGCGCTGGCGCTGGCCAGCGCCATCGGCGCGCAGGCGCCGGGCGCCCGCGTGCGCGAAGTGGACACGCTGGTCTTCGCCTCGCGCTTCTACCGCTCGACCTACTCGCAGGGTTACAACGCGATGGCGCAGCGGGCGCCGAAGTTGTGGGGCGCGCTCTACCACCTGTGGGCGCAGCAGCGCGTGCACCGCGCGGCCGGCCCGACGCGCGAGGCCATTGACCGGCTTTCGCTGCGCAGCCTGGTGCGAGTCGTCGAGCGCGAGCACCCCGACGCGGTCGTGTGCACCCATTTCCTTCCGGTCGAAGCGCTCTCGCCGCGGCGGGGGCAGGGCCGGTTGCGGGTTCCGCTCTACGTCGTCATCACCGACTTCACGGCCCACCCGATGTGGGCGTATCCGCACGTGGACCGCTACTTCGTCGCCTCGGACGAGGTCGCCGACGAGCTGCACGGCCACGGCGTGCCGCGCGAGCGCATCGAGGTCTCGGGCATTCCGGTGGACCCGCGCTTCGCCCGCACGATCGGCCGCGACGCCGCGCGGGCGCGCTTTCGCCTGCCGGCCGCGGGGCCGGTGGTGCTCGTCATGGGCGGAGGCAGCGGCGTCGGACCCATGGGCGAGCTGACGCGCCGGCTCGCGCTGCTCCCTTCGCGGCCTTCGCTCGTGGTGGCCTGCGGCACGAACCGGCGGCTGCTCGGCGAAATCGAGGCGCTCGCGGCGCAGCACGACGGCCGCGTGCGCGCGCTCGGCTTCACGAACGAGGTGGATGCGCTGCTCGAGGCCGCGGACGTCGTGGTGGGCAAGGCCGGCGGGCTGACGTGCGCCGAAGCGCTCATCAAGCGCACCCCGCTGGTGGCCTTCCGGCCCACCCCCGGGCAGGAAGTCCGCAACGCGCGGTACCTGGAGGACGGCGGCGCGGCCGTGCTCGCCGACTCGGTCGAGAACGTGGCGGCCTCGGTCGAACGCTGGCTCGCGGATCCCGCGGCGCGCGAGCGCGTGCGCGGGAACGCGGCCCGGCTGGCGCGGCCGCTCGCAGCAGAGACCATTGCCCGAAGCGTGCTCGCGGCCCTGCCCGCGCCGCTCGCACGCCCGGCTTGAGCCGCTCCCCGCGGAGATCGGAGGTCGCGATGCGTTCGATGTTCGCCGCCGCACTCGTGCTGCCCCTGCTCGGTTTCGCCGACGCCGCCTGGGCCGGGCCCAAGGTCGAGGTCTACGGCCTGCGCATGGTTCCGACCGACGTGGATTCGCGCCAGTACAGCCGGCCGGGCTGGGGTGGAGGCGTGCAGGGCGTGCTGCCGCTGCCCGGCACCGCCACATTGCTGGCCGGCGTCGTCGGCGTGGAAGTCGTCAACCTGCTCATGACCACCACCGAGTTCCGCGACGCGCTCACCGGCCTGCGCGTCGAGCAGCAGACATCGCAGAACTACGGCCGCCTGTTCGTCGGGACGCAGTTCGGCTCGCACGGCCGCGGCGTGCTGCGGCCCTACGGCGGCGTCAACCTCGCGCTCGTCTGGTACGGCATCGGCACCGACGTGGTCGTGCCCGACGACTACGATCGCCAGAACGAGATCCGCCAGAGCCTCCGGAGCCGCGACGAGGTCGCCTTCGGCTGGGACGCGAACGCCGGCGTGGATTTCAACTTCTCCGACCGCTGGGGCGTGGACGTCGGGGCGCGCTGGCTGCACTCCTACGGTGTGCCGCAGCAGCTCGGCGCCGGCGCGGTGACGATCCAGCCGGGCTACGCGCAGATCAAGGTCGGCGTGGTCTTCGGCTCGCGACTGCTGAACTGACGGCGCTTCCGCCCGCGAGGCGCGCACGCGGGATCGCACCGCGGGCCGGCGTGCGGACTCCGCGCCACGCGTGCCGGAGCGGGCTCCGGGTCGCCATGGGCCGGTTGGCAGCGTCCGGCAATCGTGGCACCTTGCCCGCCGGTCGCGCCCTGTCCGCCGGGCGTCCGTCCCGAACCCGAAAACCTCCCGGAATCCCGTGAACGCCGCCTTCGCCGACCCATCCGAAGCCGAACTCATCCGCCGAACGCTGGCGGGCGAGCGCGTGCCGCTGGCCCGCGCGATCTCGTGGGTCGAGAACGAACAGCCCGGCGCCGCCGCGCTGCTCGACGCCTGCTTCGGCGCCGCCGGGCGGGCGTTCCGCATCGGCATCACCGGACCGCCCGGCGCGGGCAAGAGCACGCTCGTCACCCGGCTCGCCCGGGAGTACCGCGGCCGCGGCGAAACGGTCGCGATCGTCGCGGTGGATCCGACGAGTCCCTTCTCGGGCGGGGCGCTGCTCGGCGACCGCGTGCGCATGAACGAACTGGCCGGCGACCCGGGCGTGTTCATCCGCTCGATGGCGACGCGCGGCAGCATGGGCGGGCTGGCGGTGCACACGGCGCAGGTCTGCGACGTGCTCGACGCCGCCGGCTTCGGCCGCATCCTCATCGAGACCGTCGGCGTCGGGCAGAGCGAGCTCGAGGTCGCGCAGACCGCCGACACGACCGCGGTCGTGCTGGTGCCCGAATCGGGCGACGCCGTGCAGGCGATGAAGGCCGGGCTCATGGAGATCGCGGACGTGTTCGTGATCAACAAGGCCGACCGCGAGGGCGCCGAGCGCGCCACGTTCGCCGTCCAGTCGGCGCTGGAGCTGCGCGCGCCGACCAGCGCCTGGCGCATCCCGGTGCACCGCACGGTCGCCTCCACGGGCGAGGGCGTCGCCGGGGTTGTGGACCGCTTCGAGGAGCACCTGCTGTTCCTGCGCGAGAGCGGCGGGCTCGAACTCCGCCGCCGCCAGCGGCTCGAGCAGCGGCTGCGCGACCTGCTCGAGAGCCGGTTGTGGGCCGGGTTCCGCGCGCGGATTCCGGACGCCGACTGGCGCCAGAGCCTCGAGGCCCTCGCCGCGCGCCGCCGGACGCCGAACGAAATCGCGGCCGAGCTGGTCGAGCGGGCGGCGGGAGCCCCGGGCGGCGTCGAAGCCGCCGGGTCGCCTCCGCGCACGTCGTCGTAAACCGCCGCCCTCCGCGCTCCGTTCGCCGCCCTGTCCGCAAGCGGGCCTGCCCGCGGACGGCCGGTGAGCTTCCGCCCCGCCGGCCCGCGCGCGTTATCCTGCCGCGCATGGCCGCCCCGAACCGGACGCGACGACGCCCCGACGCGGTGCTCGCCGGGCTCGTCGGGCTGGACCTCGCGCTCAAGCTCTCGGCCGCGCTGCGGCCGCTGCGGCTGCTCGACGGCCTGACGATCCCCGACGACGCCTACCTGTCGCTCACGATCTCGCGCGGCCTCGCGCACGGCCTGGGGCCGTGGTACGGCACCGGCCCGACGAGCGGCTTCCAGCCGCTCTACGTCCTGCTGACCGCGCCCTTCCACTGGCTGTTCCCCGGCGATCCGGACGCGGTCGTGCGCGCCTCGCTGATCCTGCTGGTCGCCGCCGACGTGCTCGCGCTCGTGCTGCTGTGGCGGCTCCTGCGCCTCGTGTTGCGCACCCGCTTCGCCGCCGGCGCGGTGGCGCTCGCGTGGGTGCTGAGCCCCTACGTGCTGCACACGACGCTCAACGGGCTCGAGACGACGCCGGCGTTCACGACGCTGGTCGCCTTCTTCCTCGCGCTCGAGCGCGTCCGCCGCGCCGCGGACGCGTTCGCGCGCACGTGCCGCATCGTCGCGGCCGGCGCGCTGCTCGCGCTCGCGGTCTTCGCGCGCGTGGACGCGCTGGCCGCCGCGCCGGTCGCGGCGGGATGCCTGCTCGCGTGGTCGCGCGGCCGCGGCGAGCCGTGGCGCTCCGGGCTGCGCGATGCCGCGCTCGCGGGTGCGGTGGCCCTGGCGTGCTACCTGCCCTGGATGGTCTGGCTGCGGGCGGCGACCGGCGACTGGTTTCCGGTCTCGGGCGCCGCGCTGCACGCGATGGGCGTCGCCAACGTCGGCCACGAGCCGGGCTGGCGGAACTACTGGGGCCCGATGGCGGCGCGCGCGCTCGACGTGCTCGCTCGGCGGAACGCGTTCCCGATCGCCCTGGCGGGCCTGCTGGCCGTGACGCTGGCGCTCGCCCGCGTGCCCGCGCGCGAACTCGGCGCGCGGCTGCGGCCGGCGGCGCCGGCGGCGCTGTTCGCCGCGACGCTGCTCGCGGCCTACGTCGCCTGGCTCAACGCGGGCTGGTTTTATCCGCGCTACTTCTTCCCGGTGCTTCTGCCGCTGCTGCTCGTCTGCGGCGCGGGGCTGGACCTGCTCGCCGGGCGCTTCGCGGCGCATCCCGCACGCCGGGCGCTGGCCGCGGCGGTGCTGGCGCTCGTGGTGGCGGGCAACGTCCTGCAGCCGCCGTTCGCCCGGACGTGGCTGTCGCGCAACGACCGTACGCTCGGCTACCGCAACGCGGGGCTGTGGGCCCGCGGGCGCTTCCCCGCTGGCACGGTGATCGGGGCGCTGCAAAGCGGCGCGATCGGCTACTACGCCGACTCGCTGGTGGTCGTGAACATGGACGGGGTCGTGAATCGCGCCGCCTACGAGGCGCTGCGGGCGCGCCGCCTGTCCGACTACCTGCGCGACAGCGGCGCGCGTTACCTGCTCGGCATGCGCGAGGACCCGGCCTATCTCGAGGCCGGGACCGCCCGGCCTCGGCCCGGCGAGCTGGCGCTGCTCGGCCGCATGGGCGATTTCACGACAGGGCCGGACCCGTGGTTCGTCTGGCGCGTGGGCGCAGCGGCGTCGCCGCTCGATCCGCGCATTCCGTAGGCCGGCTCGCGCGGCGCGAGCCTTGACCCTGATTCCGGGGCCCGCTTACGCTCCCCCGGCTCTCGACGGCTGCCGGGCCCTTCCGGACCCGCCGTTCATCGGCCCTCCACGAGGATCCGCTCCATGGCGTCCCGCACCCCGAAGACGAAGGCCCGCACGACCTCCCGCAGCCACTCCGCGCGCCCGGGCCCCGCGCGGAAGTCGCCCGCGCGCGGGCGCAGGGTCGCCCCGGCCGCCCCGAAGGCCAACGGCGCCTTCGCCGCGCAGACGCGGTCGTTCGAGTCGGCCTACCCGAAGGACCGCGAGCGGCGCGACCTGTATCCGTTCACGATCTCGGGCCTGCCGATCAAGCCGCTTTACGGCCCCGCGGACCTTCAGGGCATGGACCTCGCGCGCGACCTGTCGGTACCGGGCGAATACCCGTACACGCGCGGCGTGCATCCGACGATGTACCGCGGCCGCATGTTCACCATGCGGCAGTTCGCCGGATTCGGCACGGCGCGCGACACGAACCAGCGCTTCCACTACCTGCTCGAGCACGGCCAGACCGGACTGTCCATCGCCTTCGACAACCCGACGATCATGGGCTACGACAGCGACCACCCGAAGTCGCACGGCGAGGTCGGCAAGTGCGGGGTCGCCATTGACAGCCTGCGCGACATGGAGATCCTGCTCGACGGCATCGACCCGGGCGCGGTCTCGACGTCCATGACGATCAACGGACCGGCGTCCATCATGTACGGGTTCTACCTCGCGAACGCCGAGAAGCGCGGGGTGCCGTTCCGCCGGCTGCGCGGCACGCTGCAGAACGACATCCTCAAGGAGTACATCGCCCAGAAGTGCTGGTGCTTTCCGCCCGAGCCGTCGCTGCGCATCATCGTGGACCTGATCGAGTTTTCGACGAAGCACGTTCCGCAGTGGAACACGATCTCGATCAGCGGCTACCACATCCGCGAGGCGGGCTCGACGGCGGCGCAGGAGCTGGCGTTCACGCTCGCCGACGGCTTCACCTACGTCGAGCGCTGCCTCGAACGCGGGCTCGATGTGGACGACTTCGCGCCGCGCCTGTCGTTCTTCTGGAACAGCCACCTCGACTTCTTCGAGGAGATCGCCAAGCTGCGCGCGGCGAGGCGCATCTGGGCGAGGCACATGCGCGAGCGCTACGGCGCGAAACGGCGCGAGTCGTGGCTGATGCGCTTCCACACCCAGACGGCCGGCTGCTCGCTTTGGGACAAGCAGCCCGAGAACAACATCGTCCGCACGGCGTTCGAGGCGCTCGCGGGCGTGCTCGGCGGCACGCAGTCGCTGCACACGAACTCGATGGACGAGACGATCGCGCTGCCGAGCGACAAGGCGGTCAAGATCGCGCTGCGCACGCAGCAGATCATCGCCCACGAGATCGGAGTCACCGAGACGATCGATCCGCTCGCGGGCTCGTACTACGTCGAGCACCTCACGAACACGCTCGAGGAGCAGGCCGAGGACTACTTCCGGCGCATCGAGGGCATGGGCGGCGTCGTGCCGGGCATCGAGAAGGGCTTCTTCCAGCGCGAGCTGGCGGCCGCGGCCTACCAGTACCAGCAGGAGGTCGAGCGAAAGCAGCGCATCCTGGTCGGCGTGAACGAGTACGTCGAGCCCGACGAAAAGCTCGAGATCCCGATCCTGTACATCGGCGAGGAGGTCGAGGCGGGCCAGAAGCGCGCGATCGCCGAGCTCAAGCGCGTCCGCCACGACGCGGCTACGACCGCGGCGCTCAAGGCGCTCACGGCGGCGGCGGCGACGGCTCCCGGCGGGGCGAACCTGATGGAGAAGATCCTCGAGTGCGCGCGCAGCTACGCGACCGAGGGCGAGATCCGCAACGCCATGCGCGAGGTGTTCGGGGACTACGTCGAGTCGGTGGAGTTCTAGTGGACCGGAACGCACTGCTGGCGGGCGGCGCCGTGGTCCTGCTGGTGGTCGCCGCGTTCGTCATGCGCGGCGGACGGCGGGAGGACGAGGCGGAACCCGGCGGGGCCGGCACCGCCGGCGAGGACGCGGTCTCCGAGGGTGCGGCGCCCGAGCCCGACGTGCTCGAAGCCGAGCCCGACGACGACTGGGGCGAGGACGAGGTCGTCGCCGTCACCTCGGATGGCTACGGCTTCCTGCCCGACCGCCACGCCGTGCGCCTCGTGCCGCCGCAGGAGGAGGGCGAGGGCTGGAAAGCGGGCGAGTCCGCCAATGCCCGGCGCGGGGCCGCGGCCATCGCCGCGAGCTGGCATGCCGGCGACTTCACGGGCGCGCGCGTGCGACGCGGCGGGGGCGATGAGCCGTGGCGCTTCGAGGCGCTCGGCCGAGACGGCGAGTTCGTCGTGTTCGGGTTCGAAACACGGGATGCCGCCGAGGCGGCGCTGCGCCTGTTCGAGACGCGCGGCGTCATCCGCGTCGGGCAGGACGAGGACGGCAATCCGGCGCCGCCGTCGGAGGAGCAGTTCGCCGAGGCGCGCCGCATCCACGAGGAAACCGAGCAGGCGCTCGCGCTCGAACGCGAGCCGGAGGAGCACGAGGGCTGAGTCGCGGCCGTCCGCGGGCCGCGCACCGGTGGCGCTCGCGATCGGCGGATGCGAAGGATGGACCGGGACGCGGGCGGGGCTCGCCCGGACAGGTGTTCCAGAACGTCGGAGGAAGCGATGCCGCGCAAGATTCGCGTGCTGGTGGGCAAGCCCGGCCTGGACGGCCACGATCGCGGCGCCAAGGTGGTGGCGGCGGCGCTGCGGGACGCGGGCATGGAGGTCATCTACACCGGCTTGCACCAGACCCCCGAGCAGATCGTCGAGGCGGCCGTGCAGGAGGACGTGGACGTCGTCGCGCTGTCGGTGCTCTCCGGCGCGCACATGACGCTCTTTCCGGAGGTGCAGCGGCTCATGCAGGCCGCGGGCGTCGGCGACAAGCTGCTGACCGGCGGCGGCATCATTCCGGCCGAGGACATGCAGACGCTGCTCGAGCGCGGCGTCGGCCGGTTGTTCGGCCCCGGATCGTCCACGGTGGACATCGTCGTTTACATCCGCGAGTGGTATGCGGAGCGGCATGGCGCCGACGCGCTGCCGCCGCTGCCCCCGCCGCCGCCGCGGGCCGAGCCGGTCGTCGGCTCGGGCGAGATACCGGCGCCCGCTTCGCCGCGGCCCGACCGCCACCACGTGCGCGTCGCCGCGCCGGCGCCCGCCACGAAGCGCAAGGCGGCAGGCGGCAGGCCGGCGAAGAAGTCCGTGCGCGCCGCCGCCCGGCCGGCGAAGCGCAAGGCGGCGAAGCAGGCCGCGCCGAAGCGGGCCGCGAAGCGCGGGCCGGCGAAGAAGACCGCGCCGAAGCGGGCCGCGAAGCGACTCGGACGCTGACGCCGGAGGCGACGTGACCCGCCTCAGCCCGCCACGGCTCGAGTTCGCGAGCCGCAAGGATCTGCCGTACCTGGTCGAACACTGGTACCTCGGTTCCCGCGTCCGCCATTACATGATGGTGCGGCGCTTTCAGGAGGTGCTCGAACACGCCGACCTGGCGGCGGGCCAGGCGGTGCTCGACCTCGGCTGCGGCTGGGCCTACGGCACGCACTGGGCGCACTCACTCGGCTGTCGCGCGACGGGGATCGATCTGGGCATGGACCAGCTGCGCTGGGCCCGCGGTGCGCTGCCGCCCGGCGCCTCGCTCGTGCACGCCAACGCGAAGGCGCTGCCGTTCCCGGACGCGAGCTTCGATCGCGCGGTGTCGGTCGAGATGATGGAGCACGTCTACCGGCCCGACCGGCCGGCCGTGTTCGCGGAGATCGCGCGCGTCGTGCGGCGCGGAGGGCGGATCGCGATCTCGACTCCGAACCCGGCTTCGCCGATCGAGTCCGTGAAGCGCGTCGCGGTGCGCTGGCCGTGGCTGCGCCGGGCGCTGCCCTCCTCGTGTTTTCCCGAGGCCAGCGACGACGCGGCCGCCTACCACCCGTATCGCTACCACCATCCGCTCGCGGCCGCCGAACTGGCCGCGGGGCTTTCGAGCGCGGGATTCCGCGTGCTGGGCACGCGGCACTTCCTGTGGGTGCCCAAGACGCTGCCCGATGCGCTGGCCGGAGCGGGGCGCGCGGCCGAGGCGCTGGCCGAAGCGCTGCCGCTCGTGCGCGGCGCGGGCGCGACGACGCTCGTGTGGGCGGAGCGCGCGTGAGCCCGGCGCCGCTCGTCGTCGTCATCAACGGCAGCCCGCTGCCGCGCTCGAGCGTCTCGAAGATGCTCGCGGCGGTCGCCACCGGCGCGCGCGAGGGCGGGGCCGAAGTCGCGCGGTTCGACTGCTACTCGCTGTCCGTGAAGCCGTGCATCGCCTGCGGTCCGGATGCGACCAGCGGCTACTGCGTCTTTCACGACGACATGGACCGTGTCTACGCGGCGCTCGAACGCGCGCACGCGGTCGTGGCCGGCTCGCCGGTCTACTTCGACACGGTGAGCGCCCCGTTCAAGGCGCTCATTGACCGCTGCAACTGCGTGACGCCGCTCGTCACGCTGCCCGGCGGGGGCACGGACGTGGTGCCGAAATGGGAGCGCACGCGGCGCGGCGTGTTCGTGACCGCGTGCAGCTCGAACCACACCCACGAACTCGCCGAGCGCACCGTGCGCGGCTGGATGAAGTGGGTGGGGACGAAGTGGCAGGAGACGATTCTCTGGCAGCACCCCGACGACGAGCTCGGCAGCGTCACCGAAGCGCTGCTGGCGCGCTCGCGCGATGCGGGCCGGGAGCTGGCGACCAGCCCGCCGCTGCTGCCTGGCGGCGTCGAGCCGCGGCGCTGAGCGCGGGCATCACGCCGCGCGAGCGACCCACGAGTCCGGTCCGCAAACTCAAGGTCCTTGTGAAGCGCGCTCCGCGGACATGCCGCCGCCCCTGCGCAGGTTGATGCGGGGCAATCGGCGCCGGGAATTTGCCCTGCGTTTACAGGCGAGTTGCTAACCTGCGTTCACGCGGGTCGCCATCCGATCTCGAGGCCGAATCGTCCCCGGGCCGCCTCAAGGAGAAGCTCATGAAGAGCGCCATCGTTCGAATGCAGTCGCTTCACGGCAATGCCGAGTCCTCGACGTTCGCTTCCACGCCGCCGCGCGAGAAGCCGGTGCGCAAGGCCGCGCGCGTGACGAAGGCCGCGCAGCCCTCGCCGCGCAAGGCCGACCACGAAGCGGTCGCCGTGCGCGCCTACGCCCTGTTCGAGGCGTCCGGCCGTCCGCCTGGACGCGACCAGGAGTTCTGGCTCGAGGCCGAGCGCCAGTTGCTCGCCGAGCTGCGCGTCTAGCTGGCCCGGCCCCGGCGGCCGCAGGACACGCGAGGGATCGCGTGTCCGCGCCGCCGCCGGGTCCGTGACGCGCGGAGGGCGCCACGCCGCCGCATCACGGGCCGATCAGCACGGGCGTCGGATAGCTCTTGAGCATCATCGCCTTGTTCAGCGTCGGGCGCTCCCCGGTGATGCCTCCCTTGCAGATTACCGCCCAGTCGGCGGGCGTCAGCGCCATCGCGTTGCCCAGGGACGACCACGGCTGTTCGAAGCTACCGTTCTGGGGACCGCCGTAGCTGAAGTCCACCCATGCGGCGGGCCTGTAATGGACCGTCATGCTGCTGTCGGCGGGGTTGATCTTGCTGACGACGGCGAGTTCGTTACCGCTGGGTTCGAAGCTTCCCGAGTAGCTGTTCGTGGACGGCACCGTAGCCTGGTCCAGCGCGATTCCGGCCACGTCGTGCCACAGGTCGCCCGCGTCGCCCTTGTTGACCTTCTTCTCGAGGTCGTAGTCGCCGTCGGCCTGCAGCAGCGCGACATGGAAGTGATTGCCGTTCGTGGGCCAGCCGCTCTGGCCGGGATACCCCTCGTTGTCGTTGCTGCCGACATTCTCGTCAATATGCCAGATGGCGAGCCCGGCCCCGCCCGGCGGAATCTGCTGGTCGTAACCCTCCGGCTGTCGGTTCTCGATCAGCAGGTACTCGTTGCCGGGCATCTGCAGGTCCACGCGCAGGATACTGGGCGAATGCTCGACCGGCTGCAGCGCGAAGGTGCCCGCAGTATTGAGCCCGCCCGGCACGACCCAGCCGAGCTGGATGCGGCACCAGGCGGAAGGCAGCGGCGGATACAGCTGGCTCTGGTCCCAGCCCCATGAGTTCGCCATCAGACAGTAGTTGCCGATGCCCCAGCTGGTGTAGTCCGAGTCGTACAGATCGGGCAGGCCGAAGAAGTGCCCGGTCTCGTGCGCGATCACCCCGAGCCGCACTAGGTCCGGCCCGCTCGTGCCCCAGCGCGCCGGCTCGGTGTGATACAGGTCCACCTTGACGTTGACGTTGTTCGCGTTCCGGTCGGCGCTCGACCACTCGCCACCGCCAAAGGTGTTGTTCAGGTTGCCCTTGTGCGACCAGATCGTGCCGTTGCCGTTGCCATTCACTTCGCCACCATAGCCGGAGTGGATGAAGTCTATGGCGTCCACGTAACCGTCGTTGTTCTGATCGAAGTCGGCGAAGTTCACCACCCCGTCCACCAGCGCGAGGGCGTCGTGCACCATGCCCGCCGCGTTGTTCGGATACGGATTGGCCGCATTCGGGAACCCGTAGCCACCGTTGGCGTACCACGCTTGTTCGTGCGGCAGCGTCACCCAGGCGAGTACCGTGCTCTGAAGCGTGAGCAGTCCGTACGACGCCTGCGAGTAATAGTCGCGCACGCTGCCGCTCTGAGCGTTGAAGCCCGTCGAGCCCACCTGGTTGAAGAGCGAATCGTAGGCCGAAGGCGCGCGCCCGCTGTTTTCCACGGTCTGATCGGAGAACAGGCACAGGATCACGAGATTCTTCACCACGCCGATGGGCGTGGTCGCCGCGGGTGCCGGGCGCGTACGTGACAGGTTCGTGCGCGCGAGCCGTTGCGCGCGCGCCTCGGGGCCCGGTCGGGGCCCCCCCTTCGCGAGACCGAGTGCCCGTGGGTCGGAGCGGCCGACCGCCGCGTCGGTCGCGACCAGCTCGCCGCTTCCGCCCTGGCGGGCGTAGCGCCACTCCCCATTCACCTGCACGACCGGATATCCCTGTGCGTCCTCCTGCCAGTGCAGCCACTCGTCGCCGCGCAGGTAAAGGGTGATCCGGCTGCCGTCGGGCTGGACGAACTGCGCCGGACGTGGGTCGGCGTTGATCGCCGCCGCGGTCCGCGGCAGGGCGGCGAACGCGAGGGCGATCGCGGCGAAGGTGGCGAGCGTTGCCCGTGCGGTGCCCCTCATCGCAGCCCCACGAGAACCAGCACGTAGCCGGTCCCCGTCTCCAGCGCGCTCATTGCCTTGCCGAGCACGGCGCCGTCGGCGCGGGCGCCGTCGGCCACGCGCATGGCGAAGCCGGCATGCGATGAGGTGGTGAGCAGGTCTCCCGGGACGATGGCGCCGAAGTCCGCGTCGCACTTCACCCACACGCGACCGGTCAGGGCGACCGCCTCATGCGCGGGCTCGTCGAACGACTTGCCCTTGAACACCACGGCGGGGTCGAGGCCGTTGGCCCCGCTCACGACGCCGGCCACCCGCCGCGAGCACGGCTCGTCGGCCACGCGCAGCCGGCCCGGCTCGCGCTCGTCCATCATCAGCACGGTGCCGGGCTCGACGTTCGCTTCGCGCACCGGGAAGCTCTCGGCGAGATCGGCGCCCAGGATCTGGAGCACCCGCACCTTGGCGAGCCCGTCTGCGAACAGCGCCGCCCCGCCGCCATCGTTGCGGAAGTAACCGCCCTGCCCGCTCGCCGAGGTCGAGAGGCCCGTGACCCCGGAGTATCCGGCGCCGGAGCTCTGTCCGTAAACGCCGTCGTTCGCGTTGCTCGTGGCGTAGACGCCGAACGCTCCGCGGCCCAGCGGGCCGGCGCCGACCTCGCCGATGGCGTAGACCGCCGCCGCGTCCGGATAGGCAGCGTGGCCCTCGCCATGGCTACGGATGCCGTAGCGGGCGCTGGCAACCTCGAGCCGCGCCGCGTTCGTGGGAAGGGTCTGAATGTTGCCGATCACGACCGTCTGCGTGGTGCCCTGGGCGTTCAGGTAGAGCGGCAGCGCCTTGTCGGTGGTGTAGTCGTAGCCGTAGACGAACGCGCGGTCCGGCCAGCCGCCCTGCAGGAACACGCCCTTGCCGGTGGCGGGGTAATACGTGTTACCGGTGCTTCCGACGTTGCCGTTGTAGGTGATGTTCTGATGGCCGTCGTCCGCCCACGGGCTGCTCCCTCCGCCGTTCAGCGCGCGAAGCGCGTAGGGCACGGCCAGGATGGGTTGGCGGGGCGTGAGGGTCGTGTAGGCGCCCGAGCCGGCCGAACGCACCTGAATGTCGAGCCAGACCTTGCTGCCGTCGAACACGGCCGCCCCGAAATCGAGGGAGTCGGTGAACAGTCCGCTCACGACCTGCTGGTTCAGCACCGTGATCGGCGTTCCGACCGCGCCGGGCCCGGCCGCCGCGTTGTAGAGCGTGAAGACGAAGTCGTAGCTGCCGGTTACCGCGATGCCGTTCAGCTGCAGCTCGCCCTGGTAGGTGATGGCGGAGCCCATGGGCGCCGCGCCGGCGGCTCCGGGAAAACCCGGGAGGGCGAGGGCGGCGAGCAGAATGGCCAGAGGTCGAATGCGCATGGAAGAGGTCTCCTGGATCGGGTGCGGGCGGATGTGCGCCGCCGGATGCGTCGTCAGTGAAGTAACACGACGCGACGTGAAGTGCGCCGAACGTCGGTTTCGAGTCGGAAGAAGTAGACGCCGGCCGCGAGGTGCCGCCCGTCGTCTCCGTCGCCGTTCCAGTTCACCCGGAAGGTTCCCGCCGCCTGAGCGCCGTTCATGAACGAGCGCACGCGCTGGCCGGCGAGGTCATAGACCTCGAGTCGCGCGTGGCCCGGGCGGGCGAGCGCGAAGGCCACCTCGGTGCTGGTACCGAATGGATTGGGCCGCGGCGCCGACAGCAGGTCGGGCTGCAGGACGGCGGGTGGATCGGGAACGCCGAGCGCGGTCGTCGCCGAGGTCACCCAGCACCCGCCGTGCACGGTGTACGGCCCGCCGGTGAGAGCGCCCGCCTCCGGCTGACCGATGGTGCCCGAGAGGGAGAACGCCCCGCCCGAGCTGCCCGTGGCGCCGCCGCCGCCGATGGTTCCTCGCTTGATGGAAAAGCCCTGGGCGTGCGTCCACGATGGGGTGCCCGCGCCGGCGACGGCGAGGCAGGCGACGAACGCGAAGGTGCTGGCGCACCTGTTCACGAGTCTCACGATGGCTCCTTTCCGGCCGCGCCCGCGTCCCATGCGCGCGAGGCGGCTCACGATGGGGAAACGAAGCTTCGCCCCGGGGCGAACACTCACCCTCCGGGCCGCCGTACCACCCCGGCGACCGGCCGCGGTTTCCGGGTCGCTCGCGGAACCTCCCGGAAGCCGGGCCGCGGTCGCGACGGCGGCCCGGGCGTGCGCGCCGACCCGGATGGCGCGCTTGGTGTAACGTCCGCGCGTCACGGGTGCGCGACGCGCCGCGGCACGCGGCCCGGGGGCCGCGAACGCCACCCTTCACCAGGATCGAGGGTCATGTCGGCAGGGCAATCGGACGCATTCGTGTTCTTCGGCGCCACCGGCGACCTCGCCTACAAGCAGATCTTTCCGGCGCTGCAGGAGCTCGTCAGGGACGGCAAGCTCGAGGTGCCGGTGATCGGCATCGCCTGCTCGGGCTGGAACGTGGACCAGCTTCGCGAACGGGCCCGCGCCAGCCTCGCCGAGCACGGCGGCGTGGACGAGCGCGCGTTCGAGAAGCTGTCCCGGCAGCTTCGCTACATTGATGGCGACTACAACGACGCCGCGACGTTCGCCCGGCTTCGCCAGGCGCTGGGCGAGGCCCGCCGCCCGCTCCACTACCTGGCCATCCCGCCCAGCCTGTTCGTGCCGGTCGTCGAAGGGCTGGCCTCGGCCGGCTGCTCCCAGGGCGCGCGCGTGATCGTGGAGAAGCCCTTCGGCCGCGACCTCAAGTCCGCGAAGGCGCTCAACCGGACGCTGCACCGCTATTTCCAGGAGCGGGACATCTTCCGCATTGACCACTACCTCGGAAAGGAGCCGGTGCAGAACCTGCTCTACTTCCGGTTCGCGAACGCGCTGCTCGAGCCGCTCTGGAACCGCGATCACGTCGCCAGCGTGCAGATCACCATGGCCGAGGACTTCGGCGTGCAGGGCCGCGGCAGGTTCTACGACGAAGTCGGGGCCATCCGCGACGTGGTGCAGAACCACATGTTCCAGGTCCTCGCCCTGCTGGCCATGGACCCGCCCGCCAACCGCAGCGCCGACGCCATGCGCGACGAGAAGCTGCGGCTGTTCCGCTCCATGCGGCCGCTGGAGCCGGCCGACGTCGTGCGCGGGCAGTTCGAGGGCTATCTCGCGGAGCCGGGAGTCGCCGCGGACTCGAAAGTCGAGACCTACGCCGCCCTGCGCGTGCACATGGACACCTGGCGCTGGGCCGGTGTGCCGTTCTTCATCCGCGTCGGCAAGCGCCTGCCGCTCAAGTGCACCGAGGTGCTGGTGCGCCTGAAGAACCCCCCGCAGCAGGTGTTCGACGATCTGCCGGATTCGGCGGTGAACCATTTCCGGTTCCGGTTCAACCCCGACGTCGCCATCTCGATCGGCGCGCGCGTCAAGCTGCCGGGGGAGGAGATGCTGGGGCGCGAGGTCGAGCTGGTGGCGCACCGGCACGTGCGCACGGCGATGGCGCCCTACGAGCGGCTGCTCGGCGACGCGCTCGAGGGCGACTCGGTGCTGTTCACTCGCGACGACTGCGTCGAGGAGGCCTGGCGCGTTCTCGATCCCGTGCTGGGGGACCGTGTGCCGGTGCAGCGCTACGCGGCCGGAAGCTGGGGACCGGAAGCGGCGGACGCGCTGACCGCCGGCTTCGGCGGCTGGAACGATCCGGAGCCGGCCCCGGCGCCGAAGGCCGGCGCATGAGCCGCGAGGCGCCGGTCGTCTTCCTGTTCGATGTGGACAACACGCTGCTCGACAACGATCGGATCAAGTACGACCTGGACCGGCGCGTTGCCGCCGGGTTCGGCCCCGAGGGGGCGGCGAAGTTCTGGAGCACCTACGAGGATCTGCGCGGCCGGCTGGGCTACGCCGACCTGCTCGGCGCGATCCAGGTGTTCCGGCTCGAATGCGACGACGCCGTGCGCGCGCAGGAACTGGCCGAGTTCCTGCTCGACTACGACTTCGCCGCGCGGCTCTTCCCGCGGGCGCTGGAGGCCATCCGGCACCTGTCGCGTTCAGGGCCCTGCGTGGTGGTCTCCGACGGCGACGCCGTGCTTCAGCCCCGCAAGATCCGCAACTCCGGCATCGCCGCGGCCGTGCAGGACCAGGTGCTGATCTACGTCCACAAGCAGCGCATGCTGCAGGACGTCGAGCGGCGCTATCCGGCGCGCCACTACGTGATGGTCGAAGACAAGCTCGAGGTCCTCGACGGCATCCGGCGGCGCTGGGGCGATCGGGTCACAACCGTGCTCGTCCGTCAGGGCCACTACGCCGAGGAGCAGTCGCGGCTCTCGCGGATTCCGCCCGCGCAGGTGACGCTGCGCGAGATTGGCGAGCTCTGCGACCTGCCGGCCGTCGACCTCGTTTCGCCGCCGGCGAAGCCGCAGGCGCGGGAGTGATTCGCGGGCCCGCATGAGCCGGGGGCGATGACCGCCGCGCGAAGGACTTGTCGGGCGGCGCCCGAACGGCGAGAGTCGGTGCGGCAAAGTGGAGGATTCCGGTCATGATCATCGAACTGCTGGCGGCCGCCGCCCTGGCGGGTACGCCGCTCGCGGCCGAGTCGGGACCGCAGGGCCCGCGACCCCTTCGCGTCGTCTCCGTCGAAGGGGTTCCGGCGGACTCCACGATCCGGGCGGGCTTCATGGCGGGCTTCGACGAGGCGATCTCGGCCGGCACGCTCGCGGTCGAACAGCGCGAGCGGGACGGCGCATGGCGGCCGGCCGGCACCCGGCCCGATGGGTTCGCGCGCGAGGACGACCCCGAGGCGGCCGACGCGTGGACCCTGCAGGTCGTGGTCCGCGCGCCGCCGCCCTTCAGCGCGAAACGCAGGAACCGCTACACCGGCAAGTACGAGCGCTTCGTGGACCCGCACCTGAGGGCCTCGCGCGGCATGACGGTCGCGCTGCTCGTGCTCTCTCCCGAGGCGATCGCCGCCGGCGCGCGCGCGATGCCGGAACACGCGGCGATCGTCTTCCCGCAGAGCGTCACGCCGGCAGGAGTCCTGCGCAACACGGCCGAGGGTTTTCGCTTTCCCTGGCGGGACGCGGGCCGCGCGACGGCGCTGCTCGCGCTGGACCTGCTCCATCACCGCGCAGGCGATTTCCCCGTGGACGTCCGCTGCGACCTGTCGCCGGCGCTGCGGGCCGAGAGCGCCCGCTGAAGCGCTGCCTGCACGAGGAGGACCTTCCATGAGAGACCGCGTTCCCGTGTCGTTCGCGATCGCCCTGCTCGCCCTGCTCGCGGGTTGCGCGCCGGCGCAGAAGCCGGCGAAGGCGGCGCTCACCGAGCACCAGCGCGACAGCGTTCTCGCGACCGAGCCGATTCCCGGCGCCGCGACGGTGGGCAGGGCGCTCGAGCAATCGGCGAAGGCGACGGCCGGCGCCGCGCAAATGGATTCGCTCACGCGCTGACGCGCCGGCCGGCTTTCCGGTACAGTTCCCGGCGCTCCACGCCGGCCCTTCCCTCGCCGCGTCGTCTCCGGCAGGCTGCCCCGGCGTGCCCTCCGCATCCACCCTCAGGGAGTCCGTCCGCATGCTGATGCTGAAGGAAGAACACCACCAGGTTCGCGACATGGTGCGCCGCTTCGCCGAGGAGATCGTCGCTCCGCGCGCGCGGGACCTGGATGAGCACGAGGAGTTCCCGCTCGACACCGTGAAACAGATGGGCGATCTGGGCCTGATGGGTCTGCCGTACCCCGAGAAATACGGCGGCGCGGGCATGGACACGCTGTCGTACGCGATCGCGGTCGAGGAGGTCGCGCGCGTGTGCGCGTCCACCGCCATCACGCTCGCGGCGCACGTTTCGCTCGGCTGCGGTCCGGTCTACGGCGCGGGCACCGAGGAGCAGAAGCTGCGCTTCCTCGTGCCGATGGCGAAGGGCGAGGCGATCGGCGCGTTCGGGCTCACCGAGCCGAACGCCGGCTCGGACGCCGCCGGCACCCAGACGCGGGCGGCGAAGGTCGCCGGCGGCTGGCGCGTGAACGGCTCGAAGATCTACATCACGAACGCGAGCTACGCGAAGTACGTGACGCTGACCGCGGTCACCGACGCGAGCCAGGGCGCGAACGGCATCTCGGCGTTCATCATGGACACGGCGACCCCGGGGTTCCGAGTCGGCAAGAAGGAGAAGAAGATGGGACTGCGCGGCTCGGACACCGTCGAGATCGTGTTCGAGGACTGCCTGATTCCCGCCGACCAGATGCTCGGTGAGCCCACCGGCGGCTTCAAGGCGTTCATGCGCACCCTGATGGGCGGCCGCATCTCGATCGGCGCGCTGGCCCTCGGCTGCGCGCAGGGGGCGTACGAGCACTCGCTCAAGTACGCGAAGGTGCGCCACCAGTTCGGGCAGCCGATCGCGAACTTCCAGGCCGTGCAGTTCATGCTCGCCGACATGGCGGTCAAGATCGAAGCCGCGCGCCACCTCGTCTACCACGCGGCGATGCTGCGCGACGCCGGCCGCGAGTTCGGCAAGGAGGCCTCCATGGCGAAGCTGTTCGCCAGCGAGATCGGCAATTGGGTGACCGACAAGGCGATCCAGATCCACGGCGGCATGGGCTACTGCCGCGACCTGCCGGTCGAGCGGATGCACCGCGACGTCAAGCTCATGGAGATCGGCGAGGGCACGAGCGAGATCCAGCGCATGGTGATCGCCCGCGAGATCCTCCGCGACGTCTGACGTGCGGGAGGACGCGCGCATGCGCTGGGCGAGCGCGCACGTGCTGTCGCACGACGCGGCGGAGGCCGCCGAGTCCGTCGCCTTCGAACTCGCCGGCGCCCTCGGGCCGGGTCCGGTGGATCTCGCGCTCGCATTCTACTCGGCGCCACTCGCCGCGGCCGCCGAACGCATCGCCGCGGTGCTGCGGCGCGCGCTGGCGCCGGCCACGCTCGCCGGCGTCCCGGCGCGCGGGATCGTTTCGTCCGCTCACGAGCACGAGCAGGGCGCCGCGCTCTCGGTCATCGCCGCGAGACTTCCGGGCGTCGAGGTGCGTCCGCTGCTGCTCGTGCAGGAGGCGTGGAGCGACGAGGTGGCCGACGCGGCGGCGTTCGATCGGCTGGCGCCGCGACTGCGCGGCGCCGAGCTGGCGCTGTTCGCCGCCGATCCGTTCTCGCTCGATGGCGAGCGGGTGCTGGCGCTCGTCAACCGCTTCGCGCCGGACGTCCGCATGGTCGGCGGCTTCGCCAGCGCGTCGGCGCGACCCGGCGGCAACTGGTCGTTCCTGAACGACTGGGCTTCGCCCGAGGGCGGTTTCATGATCGCGCTGCACGGTGCGCTGCGCGCGGACGTCGTCGTTTCGCAGGGCTGCGAGCCCGTGGGTCCGGTGCTCGAAGTGACCCGCGCGCGCGACCTCCTGATCCTCGAGCTCGACGGACAACCGGCGCTCGCCCGCATCGCGCGGGTGCTGGGCGATCTGCCGGAGGACGGGCAGGCGAGGCTCCGGCAGGGGCTCTACGTCGGCCGGCCCGCGCACGGCGACGCCAGCGGGCGCGGCGGGTGGCTGATCCGCAACCTGCTCGGAGCCGACCGGGAAAAGGGCGCGATCGCGGTCGGCGACCGGATCGGAGCGGGCGAGAAGATTCGCCTGCACGTGCGCGACGCGGACGCCGCCGCGGCCGATCTCGGCATGCTGCTCTCGCCGCAAACGTTCGACAGCCGCGCCGCCGCGGCCCTGCTGTTCGCGTGCAACGGCCGCGGTCGCGCGCTGTACGGCGAGCCCGACCGCGACATCGCGACGCTCCAGGCCGCGCTCGGCGGCGTTCCCGCCGCGGGCATGTTCTGCGCCGGCGAGGTCGGTCCGATCGGCGGCCGCAACTTCCTGCACGGACACACGGCCAGCATCGCGATCGTCCGGCCGCGCTGAAGCCGGCGGGGTCAGGCCGGCGCAAATCCTCCTCGAGAACACGCGCGCCCCGATCCGGCGCCGGGGCCCTCGCGCTGTGCCGCGACCGCCGCTGTTCTATCCTGCGGGTGCGGCCGATAACCCGGACGCTCCCGCCGCGCGGGAGCCCTTCCCATGCACACCTCCTCCTCGTCCAGCTCCGTGACGCCCGCCCTCCAGGGTGGCGGGCGCGTCGCCGACCTGCCGTCGCTGCGGCGGCCGGTCACCGTCGGCGTGCTGTCGCTGTGGCTCGTGGGATGGGCCTTCGGCGTCGCCTTCATGATCCAGCAGTTGCTTCTGCCCGGGCCGTTCGCCGCCGACCGCCTGTTCCTGTTCGCCTGGCTCGTGCTGTGGCTCGCCGCCGGCGGAGGCGTGATGGCCTACATGGTCTGGCTGCTGGTGGGCCGTGAGCGCATTTCGATCGAGGGCGACGACCTCGTCATCCGGCTCGGCATCCTCGGCCTGTGGCGCACGCGGCGCTGGCCGCTCGCCTCCATCCGTCGCCTGCGTCCGTTCGGGCGCGGGATCCCGCCGGTGATCGCGTTCGGCCTCGACGTGTCGGGGCAGGGAGCCAGCGGCGCGCGCTTCGAATCCGGCGGACACGTCGTGCGCTTCGCGCGCTCGCTGAGCGAGCACGACGCGCGCGCCCTCGTGGACGAGCTGCGCTCGCGGCACGCGTTCGACCCCGATTCCGCGGCTGATCCCGCGCGCCCGCACGCCCAGGGTGCGGCATAGGGCGCGAGCGCGACGCCGCGCGTCGCTCGCGTCGGCGATTCGACCGTCGGCGCACGGCGTTGCGACCGCCGTGCGCGCTCGCGAATCAGGACGATGAATCCGCCGCCAGAGCGCGGCGCTGCTCGCGATGTTCGCGCGCCAGGGTCAGGACGAGCAGGGCCGCGAACGCGACCAGCGCCAGTCCGCTCGCGCGCAGCATCGCGGCGCCGGCCTCGCGTTGCTGGGCGAGCGTGAACCAGCCGCACACGAGCGCGTCGTAGCGGGAGTAGAAGACTCCCATCGCTCCGAGCATCGCGACGGTGAGGATCGAGGCGCCGCCCCGGGCCGCGAACGGAAGCCGCCGCCAGCCGGCCCCGAGTCCGAAGCCGGCCGCCAGCAGCGACAGATGCCGGAGCTGGTCCATGACTTCGCTTCGCGCCGCTTCATCGAGCGAGCGCGGCAGCATCCAGAAGACGAGCGCGCCGGCCGCGAAGGCGAGCCCGGTGAAACCCGCCGGGTCCCAGCGGCGCGCCGCCGCGTCAGGCGTCCGCCGTCCCACCAGCGCGCCGAGCACGAGCAGCAGCGGCACCTGGATCAGGACGACGCGCACCATGACGCCGTCGAGGTAGGGATCCAGCGGCGGCGCGAGCAGCGCGCCGGTGACCAGCAGCCAGGCGAGCGCGAGGATCATCGGAGGGCGTCGCGGATCCGCGCCGCGATGGATCGAGCGTCGCCGGCGCCGAAGATCCGGACCAGGCGCGAGTCCGGGTCGAGCAGGTAGAGGTCGGTGCCGTGATTGACGAGGCCGTCGGGACGCCGAACGACCAGCACGCCGAAGCGCTCGTAGGTGCGCGCGGCGTCGGGATCGGCGAGCGAGGCGAACGTCCAGCCGGGAGGATCGCCGTAGAGCCGCCGCAACTCGGCGAGCCGCTCGGGCGGGTCCGAGTCCACGCTCACGCTGACGATCTCGAGCCGCGGGCCCACGAGGTCGCCCAGTTCCTCGCGCACGCCCTCGATGCGGGCGGTGTTGGCCTGGCAGACGCCGGTGCAGCTCAAGTAGAAGAAGTTGACGAGCCGCCAGCGTCCGGAGGAAGCCGCCAGCGTCCGCGGCTGCCCGTCCGAGCCCACGAGCCGCAGCTCCGGTGTGGCGCGCGGCAGCGGCCCGGGAGCCGCCGCCGCCGCCGAGAACGAGGTGAACGCCGTGCCGCCGTACGTCCAGACGGCGAGGAGCGCCGTCCAGCCGGTCACGCACGCCAGCGGCAGCAGGCCCCGGAGCCCGGTCCGCTTCATTGACCTGCCGCGCGCCGGCCCTTCATGAGCGAAACGTAGAACGTCAGCACGCCGATCAGGAACGTGAGCGCCGAGATCGCCCCGAGCAGCGCGAGGTGCTTGCCGGTGAGCGCCAGCGAGCTCATGGGAATCATGTCGTAGCTCGCGTAGCGCCGGGGGACGGAGTTCGCGCCGCCCAGGTAGAACGACGTCACCAGTCCGTAGCCGCCCAGCAGCATCAGGCCCAGCGAGGCCGCGGCGAGCTTCTCGGCGTGCGAGCGGTACAGGTGATGCGCGAAGCCGAGCAGCATGAGCACGTAGCCCACCAGGAAGTAGGTGTGGAAGTGCCCGGGGACCCAGAGCGTGTTGTGCAGGACGCGGTTGATCGCGATGGTCGAGTCCGCGACGGCCGCGAAGCCGCCCACGACCCAGCCGACGATGCCCGCGGTCATCGCCAGCGGCGTGAAGCTCCAGCGGTTGCTGCCGCGGTACACCTGGCCGATGACGCCGAAGATCGTGACCGCGGTCGCGGGGACCGAGCTCAGGTACGACGTGACCTGCCCGACGATCTGCAGCGCGAACGGCTGCGCGAAGTCCATGTAGATGTGGTGGAAGTAGGCGGTGAGCACGAACAGCAGCGTGACGTTCCACGACAGCGTCGTGATCCGGTTGTTCTTCCACGGGCGTCCGGTGAACTCGGGCAGCAGCTCGTAGACGGCCGCGACGCCCATGTACATGGTCACGTTCACGATGGTGTGCCCGAACAGGAACACCATGTTCTTGAGCAGCAGCGCGTCGTACTCGACCGACGGGTTGAACCACTTGAGCAGGTAGAGGAAGAACACCGCCGCGCCGACCACGGTGGTCAGGCTGCCCGCCACGGTGACGACCGCCGCGATCATCACGGTCGGCGGCGTCTCGGGTTCGCCGGCGCGGGTCCAGCCGAGCATGCCGGCGGGGCCGTAGCGGCGCGCGATGACGCGCAGGATGTCGAGCTGGGTCAGCAGCCAGCCCACGCCGAGAATCATCAGCGACGCGGTCGCGAGGCCGATGGACCAGTGCGGCCAGCCGGAGGCCGCGAACGGCAGCGGGTAGAGCAGGTACCAGCCGGGACCGAAGCGCCCGACCAGCGTCGCGACGACCAGGCCGACGACCCCGAGGACGATCAGCACGTACGAGGTGTTGAGCACGCGCAGGCTGGGCGGCGCGTAACGCGACACCAGCAGCCAGAGCATCGCCAGACCGCCGGTGAAGAGCACGCCGGCCATGCCGAGTCCGTGCAGCGTCATGATCGCGTAGAACAACTGCGGGTCGAGCGCCAGCACTCCGGACTGCCCGGAGCGCATGAGGAATCCGAGGATCACCATCACCGCGAACAGCACGCAGGTGGTGATCAGCCACAGCGAAACGGCCGAGCGACCGCGCGAGGAATCGAAGGTCTGTTCCGGGTTCATGGTCGGCTCACCTCACTCGAAGGACGGAAGTCATGCCGTGGTGCACGAGGCCGCAGTACTCCATGCACATGATGTGGTAGTCCCCCGGCGTCCGGAACGTGTAGAGGAGGCGGTTCGTGTATCCCGGCATGGCCTGCGTCTGGGACAGCAGGTGACCGGAGGGGCTGTAGATGCCGAAGCCGTGGTTCACGTCGCCGGAGGTGACGCGGAACTCGATCGCCTGGTCCACCGGAACCTCGATGGCGCCATCCTCCGCGAGCGGGGCGCTGCCGAAGTCCCAGGCCCACATCCGGCCGGTGACATCCAGCTGCACCTGGCCGTGTTCGCCGGGCGAAGGGTACGGCAGGTGCGCCATCGAGACCGCGAAGGTCACGGCGAGGCCGACGATCAGGACCACGAAGTAAACCTGACGCGCACCGTAGACCTGCTTGGGCACGGTCGGACTGGGCTGGGCCACCGGACGGCGCCCGAGCCAGACGGCGATGCCCCACGCGGCGACGGCAACCACCAGCGTCAGGACGCCAAGAAGCCAGATGGACATGGATACCTCCAGGATGTCGCGCCGGTGTGTCGCGAGCGATGCCGTCCGTGCCACCGATGGCGCCCGAACGTACTCTAGTCACCGCGCTCCGGCGGGCGCAAGGCGACGAGCGCACGCCGAGAATGAACACGCGCTCGCCGCCGAGAAACACGCGCGCCGGGTGCCCGCCCGCGCCCGCTCGTGTAAGATGCGCACCGGTTCCCGCACCTGCCCGCTTCGACCCTCCGCGGCGCCTTCCGGCCCGCCGGCTTCCAGAGGTTCCTCATGGCCACTCCCGACGTCTTCATCGTGGGCGCCGCGCGCACGCCCACGGGCAAGTTCCTCGGTGCGCTTTCGCCGCTCAAGGGCTCCGACCTCGGCGCCGTCGCGATACGCGAAGCGATGCTGCGAGCGAAGGTCGGCGGCAACGACGTGGACGAGGTGATCATGGGTCACGTCGTCCAGGCCGGGCAGGGCCAGGCGCCCGCGCGACAGGCGCAGATCAAGGCCGGAATCAACCCGGCGGTCGGAGCGGTGACGATCAACAAGGTCTGCGGCTCCGGACTCAAGGCGGTGATGCTCGGCGCGCAGGCCATTCGCGCCGGCGACGCCGAGTGCATCGTCGCCGGCGGGCAGGAGAGCATGAGCACCGCGCCCCACTACCTGTTCACGCTGCGGAGCGGACAGAAGCTGGGCGACAGCACGCTCAAGGACGGCGTCGTCATGGACGGACTGTGGTGCTCATTCAACGACTGCCACATGATCGAGCTGGCCCAGTACACCGCCGAGAAGGCGAAGCTCACGCGCCAGCGCATTGACGAGTTCGCGCTCGGCTCCCAGAGGAAGGCCGCCGCCGCGCAGGCTTCGGGCGCGTTCGACCGCGAGATGGCGCCGGTCACGATCCCGCAGCGCAAGGGCGAACCCCTGGTCGTCCGGGCCGACGAAACCGTGCGCGGCGACACGACGCTCGAGGCCCTCGCGAAGCTGGGCGCGGTGACGAAGGCGAAGGACGGGGTGATCACCGCCGGCAACGCGCCAGGCCTCAACGACGGCGGCGCCGCGCTCGTGCTGATGAGCGAAGCGCGCGTCAAGGCGACCGGCGCGAAGCCCCTCGCCCGCGTGACCGGCTACGCCACCGGCGGCGGAGAGCCGAAGGAGCTGTTCTTCGCGCCCGTGGACGCCGTGCAGAAGCTGCTGAAGAAGCTGGGTGTCGCGATCGGCCACTTCGACCTGATCGAAGCCAACGAAGCCTTCGCCGCGCAGGCCCTGGCCGACGGCGACGCGCTCGGCTGGGACTGGGAGCGCGTCAACGTGAACGGCGGCGCCGTCGCGCTCGGCCACCCCATCGGCGCGAGCGGCGCCCGCATCCTGACGACGCTGCTCTACGCGCTCGAAGCGCGCGGCAAGAAGACCGGGCTCGCGACGCTGTGCCTGGGCGGAGGCAACGCCGTCGCTCTTTCCGTGGAGCGTGTCTGATGAGCACCCTCGCCGAGCAGCGGACGAGCGGCCCGTCGGCCGCGGTGAAGAAGGTCGCCGTCGTGGGCGGCGGAACGATGGGCAACGGCATCGCGCAGGTGTTCGCGACCAGCGGCCTCGACGTCGAACTGATCGACGTGAAGCCCGAGTTCGTGGACCGCGGGCTCGCCACCATCGCGAAGAACCTCGACCGCGTCGCGAAGAAGCAGGAGTGGCCCGCCGACAAGGCCGCCGGCATCGTCGGGCGCATCCACGGCAGCACCTCGCTCGACGCGGCGAAGGGCTGCCAGCTCGTGATCGAGGCCGTGACCGAGAGCTGGGATCTCAAGAAGCAGATCTTCACCACACTCGACGCGGCCTGCCCGGCGGGAACGATCCTGGCGAGCAACACCTCGAGCATCTCGATCACCGAGATCGCCGCCGTCACGAAGCGCCCCGGCCACGTCATCGGCATGCACTTCATGAATCCCGTGCCCGTGATGCAACTCGTCGAAGTCATCCGCGGCCTCGCGACCACGGACGAAACGTACGCGCTCACCGAGGATCTCTCGAAGCGCCTGGGCAAGACCCCCGTCGAGGTCAACGACTACCCCGGCTTCGTCGCCAACCGCATCCTCATGCCGATGATCAACGAAGCCTGCTACACGCTCATGGAAGGCGTCGCGACGAAGGAAGCGATCGACACCGTCATGAAGCTCGGCATGAACCACCCCATGGGGCCCCTCGCGCTGGCCGACCTGATCGGCCTCGACACCTGCCTGTCCATCATGAACGTTCTGCACGAGGGCCTCGGCGACTCTAAGTACCGCCCGTGCCCCCTGCTGCGCAAGATGGTCGCCGCCGGCTGGTTGGGCCGAAAGAGCGGCCGCGGGTTCTACGAGTACGCGCAGGGCTGAGGCGTTCGGCTTCGGCGGATCGCTTTGGGTGGGCGCGGGTGCTGTGTGTGGGGGGGCACGCGTCGCGCGGGCTGGCGGACGCCGAGGACCTCCGCGTTCATCATGAGCGCGATCTCGGTGGACGCATCCCGGTCCCTCGCCCGCCCTCAAGCCCCAGGCGCTGGCGCCTGGACACGCCTCGCGCTCGCGGGGGCCAGGCACGTGAGTGCGTGCCGAAAGAGGTCCTCGAGCGGCAGCTCGAGCCGGTCCGCGAACCGCGACGCCGCCCACCTGGCCT